>JBATID010000221.1:0-6834 GCA_049667545.1 Woeseiaceae bacterium | reverse complement strand
GGTCTCAATGCCGGAAAGCCAGGCGAGCTGTCGCAGCGACGTGCGAATGCCCGCCTCGCCCGCGGCCGCGTCCGGATAAGTAAACACGGCATTACCTTCACCACCGAAACCCTCGTTCAGTTTGACCACCGCGCGCGTGAGCTGCGGCCGCTGTTCGCGGAGCGCGAGCAGCGCATCTACCACATCGTCCTCGCTGTGCAGGTCTTCAAATCCGGCCGGATAATTGATACCGGCCTCGGCGAATACTTTGCGATTACCGGATTTCGTACCAAGACTCAGCAAGTCAGGATCGAGGCCATTCATCGGTATGCCAAGCGCAAGAGCGATACGACGCTCAAGCGGCGTGGAGTTATAGCAGGTCATGTAAGCATGTTCGGTATCACCGATGAACCTCTGCAGTCGTCGCAAAAGATTCGGTCGCTCAAGAATCTTCTCCGACAACGGTCGCGGACTGGCATCGAATACGGAGACCATGTGCAGGCGACGGCGAGCATGACTCGCGGAGACACTGTCGAGCAGCTGCAGGTAATAGTCGACCACATCCGGGTGCACTGGCTGACTTGTCACATAGACCAACCGGGCGTTCGGGTTGCGCAATCGAATCAACGCAAACATCAAGCGCTCTTCGTAGAATGCAGCACCGGTGACCTTGGCGAGTTCCGCCTGGTTGACGCTCATCGACGGCACGATCACGGAGGTGTGCTCGTAACACGGGTCATCCTGATAGCGCTGCCAGACGATCGGCAGCTGTTGCTGCAGGAGCTTGAATCGAGCGGATTCCGACTGCCCGCCCGTCACGAGGCGTGGACTTTCAGCGTTTCGCCGATGTCATTCATGATCCGTCGTAGCGAGTCGTAATCCGGATGGCGCACGCGCAGCCAGGCGTTCGCCATGTAGCCGGCCTCAACGGGCTGCGTTGGCGTGCCCGGCTCCGGCAGACGCGCGGCCACGATGCAGTCGTCGTAACGCTGGTTGATGATGTCGACACCCGAGTAACCGCTGATGTGACCATCCCGATCCGGTCGCAGCGCAATCATGCCGGCCGCGTACCGTCGCGACGGTCGCGTATGCGTTTCGCCATTCACGATGGCATTCGCCCATTCAAAATACAGGTCAAATTCGTTGGCGGCGTTATAAACATCCCACTGGCCCACACCGGGTGGCCGGCAGCCTATTTCCGAAAACTTCAGCCCTTTGGGCCCGAAGAACCACTCCATGTGCGTGGCGGACGTGCCGATATCGAGGATCTTGATGACGTCACGGGTCATCTGCCGAACCTCGCTGTAACCGGGCGCGTCGATCCGGTTCGTAGTCACCATCTGCGGTGAGATCCAGCGCTCGCGCATGGCTTCGAGTACGTTCGGGTAATAGTGCGTGATGAACTCGTGGCGCACTTCGCCATTGATCGTCAACGTATCGATATAGCCCTCGTGACCCTCGATGAACTCTTCGATAGCCACGGCAACACCGTCAACGAGCCCGGACTCGTTGATCACGCGCTCGAGACCGTTGCTGTCACGCACCTTGTACGTGCCGGACGCACCGGCACCGGCGGGCGGTTTTACGATCAGCGGAAAGCCAACCGCCGCCGCAAAATCGCGGGCATCCTGTGCCGATTCGGCACGGGTCGACTGCGCGCAGGAAACACCCGCCTCGCGCAGCGCCTGTTTCATGGCCGGCTTGTCCCTGCACAGGTACGCCGTGCGCGTGGACGTTCCGGGGATTCCGGTCGCCTCACGCACTGCCGCCGTTGGCATGATGTGCGCTTCGATCGTGGCTTCCAGCCTGTCAACCCACACGTGGCCCTGTATCAGCTTTACGGCTTTCAGCAAGGAAGGTTCGTGCACGACTGACCGTATCTGCACGTAATCTGTCAGCCAGGCCCGGACTTCGGAGTCGAGGTAATCGAGCGGGCGCTCACCGATTCCATAGACGTTAGCGCCGGCGGCGTGCAGCGCACGCACGAACTCGCGTTGATTGTGCGGAAACGACGGTTCAACAAATATGACGTTCATCGAATGGCCAATCTCCTGAATATTTCAACGTACAGGGAACCCTGCCGGTCCCATGAAAAATCCCTGGCCATGCCGTTACGCATAATTTTTCGCCAAAGTGTCTTGTCGTCAAAAAGGTCCAGTGCCCGATTGATTGCCCAGGTCAGGCCGGGCTCATCGTAATCGCGGAACAGAATGCCGGTACCGCTTCCTTCGGCAGCGTTGATCTGTTGCACAGAGTCAGCCAGCCCACCCGTCTCCCGAACGATGGGTATCGTACCGTATTTGAGGCTGTACATTTGATTCAGCCCGCACGGCTCATAAACCGACGGCATCAGGAATATGTCGCTGCCGGCCTCGATACAATGCGCCAGTTTGTTGTTGTAGCCACGGAAGAACCCGACCCGGCCCCCAAGTGCGCGCTGTAACGCGGCGAAGAAAGCCTCGAAGCGCGGCTCGCCGCTGCCAAGCACCGCGAGCGAAAAATCGCGTTGCGCCAACAGTCGCGGCAGCACGCGCTCCATCAGGTCGATGCCCTTTTGAGATACCAGCCGGGTGACGATACCAATCACCGGCTGCTCCTCGCTCCCGGCAAGGCCCATCTCGCGCATCAATTCAAGTTTGCAGACTCGCTTTCCGCTGATACGGCGACTCGTGTAGTTTTCCGGAATCAGCGGGTCCGTCTCCGGATTCCACTCGGCATAGTCGACGCCGTTCAGGATGCCCACCAGGTTCTTGCGGCGTGCCCGAAGTATTTCATCCAGCCACATCCCGTACTCCGGCCTTTGTATCTCTTCAGCGTAAGTAGGACTGACCGTTGTTAAAAGATCAGCAAGCAGCAGGCCCATTTTCAGAAAATTGACGCGTCCCGCTGCCAGGTCGTCCTGGTGCAACAAGTACTCGCCATGCCCCAGTTCCAGATCGCTACGAATATCGGCGCCGAATACGCCTTGATAACCGATATTGTGAATGGTCAGGACGGTGCGCGTCCTGGCAAAGAGCGTGTCCCATGAATAAATCGTGCGCAGGAAGAGCGGAATTAATGCCGTATGCCAGTCGTGACAGTGAAATATGTCCGGGGCAAAGTGCATGCGTTGGCACATTTCGAAGGCCACCCTGGAGAGCAGGATGAAGCGCAGGTGCTCATCGGTACCCGATGTATACAATCCCGGCCGGTCGTATAGCGCCGGACAGCGCAACAGGTACACCGGTAATCCGCTGGGCGGGAGCGTCGCCCGGTCAATCGAGTATTCGATATCCCACGGCCCGATGCTCACGATAAGGTCCTGCAGATTATCGACTGGCTCGATGTCGAGGTTGGTGCGCTCGAGGGTCGCATAGAACGGCAGCAATACGCGAATGTCGTGGCCTTGCTGGTGCAGATACGCGGACAGCGCCGAGTTCACGTCTGCGAGGCCGCCGGTCTTCGCCAGCGGTGCCAGCTCGGACGACGCGAGGCAGATCTTCAGTGGCTCGGTTCTGGCCAATTTGGCTCCATACGGGCGCGCAGCAGCGTACTATTCTACTTCTTTAATCTGACGCTGCGTCTAAATGATGCGCTTTTGCGGAAGGGGACAATGAACGTATTAATGATCTCTCCCGGCTATCCTGCCGACATGCCGGAGTTTACTCGCGGCCTTAGCGAAAGCGGCGCACGCGTCTACGGGGTCGGAGACCAGCATCCCGGCAGCCTGCCAGAGCTGGTGCGCCACTCGCTGTCGGTGTACGTACAGGTAGCGTCGCTCTGGGATACCGGCCGCGTCATCGGCGAACTGACCGAGCGCCTGCGCGGCCACGCGCTGGATCGCATCGAATGCCTGTGGGAACCGGGCATCATGCTGGCTGCTGAACTACGCGAACATTTTGGCGTCGCCGGCAGCGGCGTCGAACACGCCCGTCTGTTTCGCGACAAGGAAGCCATGAAAGTCGCACTCGACAAGGCAGGTATCCGGACACCGCGCCACGTTGCGGTTGACAGCGTTGCGGGTTGCTGGAGCGCCGTTGAGGATATCGGTTTCCCGGTTATCCTGAAGCCGATTGACGGCGCCGGCTCTGCCGATACCTATCGCGTCGCCTCGCGCGAAGAGCTGCGCGCCGTTTTGCCATTGCTCCGGCACGTGCCGACGATCAGCGTCGAAGAATTCATCGACGGTGAAGAATACACCTTCGACACGATCACGATTGACGGTGAAATTGCTTATTACAACGTTGCCTGGTATCGCCCGCGGCCGTTGATTGCGCGCAGCAATGAATGGATCAGTCCGCAGGTCATCGCGCTCCGGGATGTCGACGACGAATTGCTCACCGGCGGCGTGCAGATGGGCTACGACGTCATCAAGGCCCTCGAATTCGGCACCGGCTTCACGCACATGGAGTGGTATCGCAAGGCGGACGGTGAAGTCGTCTTCGGCGAAATCGGCGGCCGTCCGCCCGGCGCGCACCAGGTCGATCAAATGAAATACGCCTGCGACTTCGACGTATTCAAAGCCTGGGGCCAGGCGCTGACGCTGGGCCGGATCGAGGAGCGCTATGAACGTCGTTACAACGTGGCGACGATTTTCAAGCGTGCGCGCGGTGTCGGTCGCATCACCAGCATACAGGGCGCCGATGCGTTGCAGGCACGATACGGCGAACATGTGGTGTGGAATACGCTGCTGCCACCCGGCACGCCGCGGCGTGACTGGCGCAAGACGCTGGTTTCGGACGGCTTCATCATGCTGCGCCATCCCGACCTGACCGAGACCATGGCCATGGCCGACGCGGTCGGTGCGGAGCTTCACATGTATGCCGAATAGCGCTCAGGCGAATTCGTCGAGGTACTTCGGCAACATTTCGCGCCAGGTTTCCCAGTCGTGATGCCAGTTGGGGCCCCACGGGTCGACTCGATTCGGAATGCCTTTGGCACCCAGTAATCGCGCAATCCGCCACGACTCGCCAATATCCTCGTAGTTGCCCTCGCCACTCGGCAGCAGCACCAGCCGGTGCCGCAGCATCTCGAGCTGCGGGCCCTCGAGTTCGGCCAGGTAATGCAGCGGCGATGAAAAATAGAAGTCCAGGTTAAACGAGCCTTCGAGATACTTGGACAGATCAAAGGTGCCGCTCATCGCAATCGCCAGGCGGTACGCGTCCGGGTGCCTGCACAAGGTCGCGACCGCGTTGAAAGCACCGATTGACGCACCGGCCGTAACGATTTCAATCGTATCCGAGTTGCAGTCCCGACGGATGGCCGGCGTCACTTCATTATAGATAAATGAGTCGAATGCGTTTTGCAGTGCGGAACAATACTCGGCCGAGTGGTGGCCGGAAAACCAGGCGCGCCCGGCAACACTGTCGGTCGAATACACCTTGATACGACCGGCGTCCAGCAGCGGCCGCAATGCACCAATCAGGTGAAAGCGTTCGATCTCCTCGGCGTCGCCGCCCGCCGTCGGAAACAGCAGGACCGGCGTGCCCAGTGTCCCCCAGCGGACCAGCTGCACCTCCTGCTCCACGCGCGGCGAGTACCAGCGAACGGTCTCCTTCATGCGAGCGGTCCGACGTTACCCTGGTGCTGGCGCCAGTACTGGATCCGCTTCCAGAACAGCTCCGTAAATTCATCGTGCTCATGCGCGGGATACAGCGCTTCCACCTTTTCGCGAATGGCCGCTCGTACCGCGTCGCTGGCGAAATACTGGTGTGCAACCTCGTCGAGATGCGACAGGTGTCGATCGCAAAATTCCTCGAAGCGGTCAACGTCGAAACGCTCACGGGCGAGCTTCACGTAGGCGGCAAGTTTATCCTCGAACGGCATGTCCTGATCAGCAATGTCGAAGTACGCGCGCCAGTTGAGATCTGTATTCACCCGCCTGTTCGTCGCGGCGCAATAAATCGACCAGCGAATATTTGCTTTGATCAGCCACGGAAAGTGGAAGTGCAGTGACGTTACCTGTGAGTCGGGGCAGGCGTTGGCGAAATCGATGGGATGCCAGACGCCGTTGCTGAGCAATGATTCACACGAGTTGAAATCCCAGCCAAAGAACGCGTTGATGACCATCGTAATGTCGGTCAGGCGCTGCTCATCTGCCGGCGTCAGGAAATCGGTGTCCATGCGATAACGGTCATGCAGCGGTGCGTCCGGGTCGTAATTAACGCAACGCCACTGCGGACCCAGTCCGATACAGCGCACGAAGCCTTCAAACGGCACCACGCCTTGCTGCAGGTGCATGACGCGGGTACCGCTGTCGTTGTATGCCTCCAGCAGCGCTTCCCTGTCCTTTATCGCGGTGACGCCGACCCATGCACCACCGTCGTAAGGCTTGATAAATAACGGGTAGCCAATGCGGTCACCAATGTCGCCGAGATTGAACAGCTTGGCGTAGCGCCGCAGCGTCGGCTGCAGGTCGGTCGATTCCAGGTAGGACTTCGGAGGAATCATCCACGTATCAGGCACGGGCAACCCCAGTCGCATCATGGCGCAGTAGGTCGTGTGCTTCTCCATCGACTGTAACGACCACGGATTATTGAAAACATACAGGTCGTTCATCGCGATAGCTTTCTTTATCCACTCGCGCGATGTGTGATACCAATGGGTCAGTCGATCGATGACCACGTCATACTTGCAGCCCTGCATCAAGTCGAACGGCTCGATATGCAACCGTTCTACTTCGAAGGTGAGTGTGTCCTTGCCGTCGGGGATGGCAAGGTCGAGTTCCTGCATCAGGCCTTCATAGCAGATGGGCCAGCAAATATCCGCCCCCAGTGACAAGCCTATACGTCGAGTTATTTGTGCCACGTCATAATATTCCTGAGTAATTGTGCGGTTCGCATCAACATAGCAGTTGAACTATCGATTCGGCGCCCG
>JBATID010000220.1:0-8653 GCA_049667545.1 Woeseiaceae bacterium | reverse complement strand
GCGAAGTCCCGGTGAGTTTTGCGACGGCGGCCCTGGGCGGTGAGGTGGAATTACCGACACTCGACGGCAATGTTTCACTGAAAGTCCCGGCAGGGACGCAGTCCGGCAAGGTTTTTCGCCTGCGCGGTAAAGGCGTGACCACGGTGAGAGACCCACGGCAGGGCGATCTTTTTGCGGAGGTTGCCGTCGAAACGCCGGTCAACCTGACGACGGAGCAAAAAGACGCGCTCGAGGCGTTTGACGAGTTGTTGCGCACCGGCGGCGGCAAGCACAGCCCGCGCGCGGGAGGCTGGCTGGATACGGTCAAACGGTTTTTTGATCGCATCAGCCAGTAGTATTCTGGCAGCCTCAAGGCCCTGGCAGGAAAAAGGCGGCGCACCATCGACAACATCAAAATAGCCATTGCCGGCGCTGGTCGCATGGGGCAAACCATTGCCAGGCGCCTGGGCAGGCAGTCGGACCTCCACCTTGTCGGCATCTGGTCGCGCGACACGGACCTCGATGCACTGGTTGCGGCCGCCGATGTCGTTATCGATTTCAGCCTGCCGTCCGGTACCGAGAAGGTCCTGCAGGCCGTTGCGCGCCATGACAAGCCGCTGGTTTGTGGTGTCAGTGGACTGAGCGATGAGCAAATGCAACAACTCGATGCGGTGGCGGCGAAAGTGCCGGTCGTCTATGACCGCAACATGAGTCTCGGCATTGCCGTCCTGGAGCGGGCGGTGCGTGATGCGGCGGCCTCTCTTGGACCGGATTTCGAGGTTGTCATCGCAGAGACGCATCATGTGCACAAAAAAGACGCACCGTCGGGTACTGCGCTGAAACTGGGCGAGGCCGTGACACAGGCACAGGCTGCGCGAGGCGGCCGTGAGATTGAGTACCGGGTCGAGCGACACGGCGAGGTGCCGGGCGATCATGAGGTCATTATGACGTCGCCGGTCGAGCGCTTAAGTTTTTCGCATAGTGTTACCAGCCGCGATGTCTTCGCGGATGGCGCATTGCACGCGTCCCGGTGGCTGTTGGGGCGCGCTGCCGGCCGCTACTCGATGCGCGATGTGCTGCTGCGAAATCCCGGGGCGGAATAAAGTCGCAAAATAACAGCCGCGGAGTCTGGCGCGCTGCGGTCGCCTTCAGTAAACTACGCCGGATCGCTGGGCGGTCAGCGTAGTCGCAAGCGGGAGGCCAAGTCCTTCCGCTTTTGTGCATCTGAGTCAGGTGCAGAATGCGGCGGTCCGTTTGCAGGACGCGGCAAATTCGCTGAGCCTCAGCAGGTCGGAATTTTGTTCTTCCATTGAGGTTCGCTTTTGACTACGCCTGCGATACTTGCGCTTGAGGACGGTACGGTCTTTCACGGCACATCGATCGGTGCTGCCGGGCAGACCATTGGCGAAGTCGTTTTCAATACTGCCATGACCGGCTACCAGGAGATTCTCACCGATCCCTCCTATTGCCGCCAGATCGTCACGCTAACCTATCCGCATATCGGCAATACCGGCTGCAACAGTGAGGACATGGAGTCCTCGAAGATTCATGCGTCCGGGCTCATTGTGCGCGACAGCACCATGGTGACCAGCAGCTGGCGGTCGGAGCGCTCTTTCAGCGACTTTCTGGAGCAGGGGAAGACGGTTGCTATCGCCGATATCGATACCCGCAAGCTGACCCGAATCATTCGCGAGAAAGGCGCTCAATCCGGCTGCATCATGAGCGGAACCCAGGATCCGGCGACAGCGATTGAACATGCGCGCAAGTTCCCTGGCATTGCCGGCACGGACCTCGCATCGTTTGTAACGACGGCCAAGGCCTACCAATGGTGTCACGGGACCAAATTCGGGAGGCCCGTCCGGGTATTGAGCCGCAGAATCGCTCCGTACCACGTCGTGGCGTACGATTTCGGTATCAAACGCAATATTCTCCGAATTTTGTCCGACATGGATTGCCGTATGACGGTTGTGCCGGCGAAAACTCCGGCGGAAGAGGCGCTGGCCCTGGGGCCGGACGGAATTTTCCTCTCCAACGGTCCCGGTGATCCGGAGCCCTGCGACTACGCGATCAGTGCGATAAAAGTCTTCCTGCAGAAAGGCATCCCGGTGTTCGGCATTTGCCTTGGCCACCAGCTGCTGGCACTGGCTGCGGGCGCCAGCACGGAAAAAATGAAATTTGGCCATCACGGCGCCAACCACCCGGTGCAGGATCTGGCCTCGGGACGCGTCATGATTACCAGCCAGAACCATGGTTTCGCGGTCGATGAGACAACACTGCCCGACACGGTGACGCCAACGCACCGCTCCTTGTTTGACGGCACGTTGCAGGGTATTGAGTTGACCGATATACCGGCGTTCGGCTTTCAGGGGCACCCGGAGGCCAGTCCCGGGCCGCACGATATGTCCGGACTGTTCGAGCGTTTCATCGCAGCCATGGACCGGCAGAAACGCAAGACATTTCGTTCGATACTTTCGACATAAATAACATTATAAAACAATATTTTACAAACATTAGTTAAACGAAATTATTGATAAAAATACCTAGATGCCACGACGCACAGACATAGAAAGCATCCTCATAATCGGCGCCGGGCCGATCGTGATCGGTCAGGCGTGCGAGTTCGATTATTCGGGGGCGCAGGCGTGCAAGGCGCTCCGGGAAGAGGGTTACCGGGTCATTCTCGTGAACTCTAATCCGGCCACCATCATGACGGACCCGGAGATGGCCGATGCCACTTACATCGAACCGGTCCAATGGGCTGCCGTAGAGCGGATCATCGCCAAAGAGCGGCCCGATGCGTTGCTGCCCACCATGGGTGGACAAACGGCGCTTAACTGTGCGCTGGATCTGGTTCGCGAAGGGGTGCTGGAGAAATATGGCGTCGAAATGATCGCGGCGTCACGGGAGGCCATCGATATGGCTGAAGACCGTGACCTGTTCCGTAAGGCGATGGGCGAGATCGGGCTCGAGGTGCCGCAAGCGTCGATCGCGCACAGTCTGGAGGAGGCGTTCGAGAGACAACCGGATATCGGGTTTCCGACGATCATTCGGCCGTCCTTCACGATGGGGGGCAGCGGCGGTGGTATCGCCTACAACCTCGAGGAATTCGAACGTATCGTGGCGCACGGTCTCGAGATGTCGCCAACCACCGAGGTCTTGCTGGAGGAATCCGTACTCGGCTGGAAAGAATTTGAAATGGAGGTCGTTCGGGATCGCAACGACAATTGCATTATCGTCTGCGCCATCGAAAATCTCGATCCCATGGGCGTGCACACCGGAGACTCCATCACTGTTGCCCCGGCCCAGACGCTCACCGACAAGGAGTATCAGCGACTTCGAGATGCTTCGCTCGAGGTGTTGCGGAAGATCGGTGTGGAGACGGGTGGCTCGAACGTGCAGTTCGCCATCAATCCGGACGACGGCCGCGTGCTCATCATTGAAATGAACCCGCGCGTCTCACGATCGTCGGCTCTGGCGTCAAAGGCGACGGGTTTCCCGATCGCCAAAGTTGCGGCAAAACTGGCGGTTGGCTACACCCTTGACGAATTGAAGAACGATATTACCGGGGGTGCCACGCCGGCGTCCTTCGAACCCGCGATTGACTATGTGGTGACGAAGATTCCCCGGTTTACTTTCGAGAAGTTTCCGGGCGCCAATGATCGCCTGACGACGCAGATGAAATCGGTCGGTGAGGTGATGGCGATCGGTCGAAATTTCCAGGAGTCGTTACAGAAAGCGCTGCGTGGACTCGAAACCGGGATCAACGGTTTGACTGAAATCTGTGGGCCGATTGCGACGGACATTGAACGCGATAATCTCCGGCACGAACTTCGCATGCCGGGTGCCAACCGTTTGCTGTACGTCGCTGATGCGCTGCGGCACGGCTATACATACGACGATGTTGCCGAGGTTTCCGGGATCGACCGCTGGTTCCTGGTGCAAATTGCCGATCTCGTGAATATTGAAGAGTCCTTTCGCGGGCGCGGCCTCGCCGGGCTCAGTGAAGAGTCACTGCGTGCTGCCAAGCGCAAGGGTTTTTCGGACGCGCGACTGGCTGAGGTCCTGGGGGCTGACGAAAGCGAAATTCGCAGCCTGCGCCACAAGTACGGTATCCGGCCGGTTTACAAGCGTGTCGATACCTGTGCCGCGGAGTTCGCGACGTCAACGGCTTACCTGTACTCAACCTATGACGAGGAGTGCGAGGCTCAGCCAACCGACAATCGAAAAATCATGATTCTTGGTGGCGGGCCCAATCGCATCGGCCAGGGCATCGAGTTCGACTACTGCTGTGTGCATGCTGCGCTGGCGCTCAGGGAGTCGGGCTTTGAAACGATCATGGTCAACTGTAATCCGGAAACGGTGTCTACCGATTACGATACGTCGGACCGGTTGTATTTTGAGTCCCTGACGTTCGAAGACGTTATGGAAATCATCGACAAAGAACGGCCAGAAGGCGTGATCGTGCAGTACGGCGGGCAGACGCCCTTGAAGCTGGCCAAGGAGCTCGAAGCCGCCGGGGCGCCCATCATTGGAACGTCCCCCGACTCGATCGATCTTGCGGAAGATCGCGAGCGCTTCCAGAAGCTGGTCGATGATCTGGGGCTCAAGCAGCCGCCGAACCGCACGGCAAGGAGTAAGAAGGAAGCGCTGCAGCTTGCCGGGCAGGTTGGCTATCCGCTGGTCGTACGGCCCTCGTATGTCCTCGGCGGACGCGCAATGGAGATTGTACACAGCGACGAAGACCTCGCGGCGTACATGCAAGCTGCGATCAACGTGTCCCACGAGAGTCCCGTGCTGCTGGATCGCTTCCTGGATCAGGCCACCGAAGTGGATGTGGATTGTATTGCCGATGGCGAGAATGTTTTGATTGGCGGCATCATGGAACATATTGAGCAGGCCGGTGTGCACTCCGGCGATTCCGGGTGTTCGCTACCGCCATTCAGTTTGTCCGCTGAGGTTCAGCAGTCTCTCGAGGAGCAAGTCGTGAAGCTCGCCAATGGCTTGAAAGTCATTGGTCTGATGAACACACAGTTTGCGATTCAGGGCACCACAGTCTATCTCCTCGAGGTTAACCCCCGCGCATCTCGGACAGCGCCGTTTGTGTCCAAGGCGACCGGCATACCGCTGGCCAAAATTGCAGCGAAGGTAATGGTTGGCGAGACCCTGGCGGACCAAGGCTTCGCCAAAAAGGTCACGCCCAGGTATTTCTCGGTGAAAGAAGCGGTGTTCCCGTTTATCAAGTTCCCGGGCAGCGACCCTATTCTCGGCCCGGAAATGAAGTCAACCGGCGAGGTTATGGGCATCGGTCGGACGTTCGGCGAAGCCTATGCCAAGGCGCAGCTGGCGTCTGGCGTGATACTGCCGCGGCAGGGCGCCGCGCTCTTGAGTGTGCGCGAACGGGACAAGGACGGTGCGATCGAACTCGGGAGAATTCTGGCGTCGATGGGATTCGATATCATTGCTACTCACGGTACGGCCAAAGCACTGGCAAAAGCCGGTGTATCATGTAGGCGCGCGAACAAGGTCCGCGAAGGCCGTCCGCACATCGTGGACATGATCAAGAACAGTGAGATCGATTTGATTGTTAATACGACCGAGGGCAAGCAGGCGATTAACGAATCGTTGTCGATTCGGGCTGAAGCGGTGCGCAAAGGTGTGACGTATTACACGACATTGGGCGCGGCCGTTGCAACGTGCCGTGCAATCGAACATCTGGATGACGGCGACGTCAATCGTTTGCAGGATCTGCATAAAGAGGTGGTGGCATGAGCAAAGTGCCGATGACGGTGCGTGGCTTCGAGCTGCTGCAAGAAGAGCTTAAGAAATTGAAAGGCGGCGATCGGCCGGCGGTCATACGCGCTATTGCAGAGGCGCGGGCGCACGGCGATTTAAAAGAGAATGCTGAGTACCACGCGGCCAAGGAGCAGCAGGGATTCATCGAGGCCCGTATCAAGGATATCGAAGGCAAACTGTCGCACGTGCAGGTTATCGACGTGACGGCTGTCGATGCGCGCGGCAGAATTATTTTTGGCTCGACCGTCAAGTTGATTGAAGAGGCGACCGGGAAAGAAATTACCTACACAATCGTTGGAGACGATGAGGCCGATATCAAGAATGGACTCATTTCGTATACATCCCCGATTGCGCGGGCACTAATAAGCAAGAATGAAGGTGATGTGGTTGACTTTGTTGCACCGGACGGCGTGAAGAGTTACGAAGTCATTGAGGTGCGTTACGAATAACGGCTCTTGCATCCTACTGTGACGGTAGTCGCAATCGCTTGGCAGCTGGCTTGTCCGGGTTTGCTCGATACAGCAGGGCAACATTACCGATACGTTGCACCAGTTCGGCGGCGCTAACCGAGCAGAGTTTTTCGATGATCGAATCGCGGGTTTCCCGGTCACCGACCCGCACTCGAACTTTGATGAGTTCATGGTGGCTTAGTGTTGTTTCAAACTCGGCCAACAGCGATTCGCTAAGGCCGGCATCACCAACGATGATCAACGGTTTTTTCTGGTGGCCGAGGCCACGAAGGTACTTCTTCTGTGCTTCGTTCAATCTCATGGTCGCGGAGTGTAACAGTGAGGCGACGATGAATCACAGGATTACAGGAGGCACGCTATGAGTGGGCCGCGCGGCTCGGGCCGCAGCTGGCGCGACCGGCAGGAGCGTGATCCTTATGTACAGCAGGCGCGTCGTGACGGCTGGCGTTCACGGGCAGTCTACAAGCTCGAGCAGATTGATCAGAAAGAGCGGCTACTGCAGCCGAGCATGGTGTGCGTGGACGTCGGTGCTGCGCCGGGTAGCTGGAGCCAGTATGTGACCCGGAAGCTCAAGGGCACGGCCCGTATCATCGCGGTTGACCTGCTGCCAATGGATGCCTTGCCGAATGTCGAGTTCATTCAGGGGGATTTCCAGGAGGAGGCAGTTCTGGCACAGATGCTGGAGGCCATCGGCAGTGACGGGGTCGACCTTGTAATGAGCGATATCGCACCCAATATCTCCGGAAACCGAGCGGTAGACCAGCCGCGCTCGATGTATCTTGTCGAGCTCGCTCTGGATTTGGCGCGTCGCGTGCTGAAGAAGAAAGGCTCGTTCGTCTGCAAGGTCTTTCACGGCGAGGGATTCGATGCATTTCTGGTTGATGCCCGGCGTAGTTTCGAGCGGGTGCGCGTAATGAAGCCGAAGGCCTCAAGGGCTGGTAGCCGCGAGGTCTACTTGGTAGCGAGGAACTACCAATTGTAGTAGTGTCAAAAGGATACAAGTTCTACAGCGATACAACGTCTCAGCATCTCTGCGCGGAATCCTAATGTGAATGATTTAACTAAAAACGTTCTGGTATTTGTAGTCATCATCGTCGTACTCCTCTCGGTCGTCCAGGGGTTGTCCGGCGTCAGCGGCGGCCAGCCGCAGAAAAAGGACTATTCAGAATTTCTGACACAAGTCCGATCAGGGCAAGTCACAGTCGCTGTGATCGACAATCAGCAGATTCGCTTCGGCAAATCGGAGCCGTTGCAGTACTACACAGTGAGTCCGGAAACTGACAACAACACATTGATCGGCCTGCTTGATAAGAACGGCGTGCGTTTCACCGCAGCAGAACCGAAATCGCAGAGCCTTATCGGGCAACTGTTGATCAGTTCGTTTCCGATCCTGCTGCTGATCGGCGTCTGGATTTATTTCATGCGCCAGATGCAGGGCGGCGGTGGCGGTCGTGGCGCCATGTCGTTTGGCAAGAGCAAAGCGCGCCTGCTTGGGGAAGACCAGGTTGGGGTGACGTTTGCCGATGTGGCCGGTGTCGAGGAGGCGAAGGCAGAAGTCGCTGAGATTGTCGAGTTCCTGAAGGATCCCAGCAAGTTTCAGCGTCTCGGTGGCAAGATTCCCAAGGGCGTATTGATGGTCGGCTCGCCCGGCACTGGCAAGACCTTGCTGGCGCGCGCAATCGCGGGCGAGGCCAAGGTGCCGTTTTTCACAATCTCAGGCTCCGATTTTGTCGAGATGTTCGTCGGCGTTGGCGCCTCGCGTGTTCGCGACATGTTCGAGCAAGCTAAAAAGCAGGCGCCCTGCATCATTTTCATCGATGAGCTTGATGCTGTGGGTCGCCATCGCGGTGCCGGACTGGGCGGCGGGCACGACGAGCGCGAGCAGACGCTCAACCAGATGCTGGTCGAAATGGATGGGTTCGAGGGCAACGAGGGCGTCATTGTGATCGCTGCAACGAACCGACCGGATGTTCTGGACCCGGCCCTGCTGCGCCCGGGCCGCTTTGATCGACAGGTGGTTGTGCCATTGCCGGACGTGCGCGGTCGCGAGCTCATCTTGAAAGTCCACATGCGGAAAGTGCCGTTAAACGACGATGTGCGCCCCAGTGTTATTGCGCGCGGTACCCCGGGGTTTTCCGGCGCCGACCTGGCCAACCTGGTCAACGAGGCGGCGCTCTTCGCGGCTCGCGCCAACAAGCGCGTTGTCAGCATGGAAGAGTTCGAGCAGGCCAAGGACAAGATCATGATGGGTGCCGAGCGGCGCTCGATGGTGATGAGCGAGGCGGAAAAGCTGAACACGGCCTATCACGAGGCGGGGCACGCAATCGTCGGCTACCTGGTGCCCGAACATGACCCGGTTTACAAGGTGACGATAATTCCGCGTGGCCGCGCGCTCGGCGTCACCATGTACC
>JBATID010000219.1:0-4413 GCA_049667545.1 Woeseiaceae bacterium | reverse complement strand
TGCGATTCTCGGTGCCCTGGAACATCAGGTGCTCGAACAGGTGCGCGAAGCCGGTCTTTCCCGGCGGCTCATCCTTCGAACCAACCGCATACCACATGCCGACAAAAACCGTCGGCGTCGAGTGATCAGTGTGCACGAGCACGGTGAGGCCGTTATCCAGCGTGAATTGTTCGTAAGGTATTTCAACCTGCGTGGCGATGCTGTCGGCGGCGCCAGCATGCGGCGCCAGTGCAATAAACAGCAGCGCAAGCCAGTGCTTGCGAATCATCTGTAGCAAAAGGAAACCCTCGTTATTGTTTACAGCGCAGCCATCACTCGCTGCAACTTAGCTTTAACCTCGGCCGCCAACGGCTCAACTCCTGCGTCTCCAACCAGGGACAGGACGCTTTGCGGATCCATGAACTCGACGTGGACGGATCCCGACGCATCTTCACGAACGAGTACGTTGCAGGGCAACAACAGACCGATGTTCGCAACTGCCGAAATCGCCTGGTACGCGAGTCCCGGATTACATGCCCCGAGAATCCTGTAGCCCGGCATGTCCTTGTCGAGCTTGGCCTTCATTTTGGCGGCCACGTCGATATCGGACAATACGCCGAATCCCTCTTTTTCAAGTTCGGCCGTGACTTTTTCGATCGCGGCGTCAAAAGAGAGTTCAACCTGTGTGCCAAATCCATATCCGGAGCTCATGTCATATTCGCCTTTTCTGTACATGCGGCGGCGCCGCAATAGATGTCGTGCAAGAGGTTGATAATGCGTTCGGCAGGACCGTCGGCCAGTGAGTAATAAATGGTTTGTGATTCGCGCCGGGTCTTTACCAGGCCCTGCTGCCGTAATCGAGCCAGCTGCTGCGAAAGCGCCGACTGGCTGAGTGGAATCGTGTCGTTGAGAACGCTGACTGATTGCTCGCCTTCGGTCAGCATGCACAGCACCATCAGCCGGCTCTCGTTGCCGAGTGCTTTCATCAGTCCCGCCGCATCGGCGGCGTGCGCCTGCATGTCGCTGGCGTGTGGGAGAGTGGCGCCCACGTTCGGGGCCTGTGTTTCGCTGGCGTTCATTGTCGCCGCCTTTACCTTCTGCCAAAGGCAAATATAGAATAATCTAATTTAGATGTCTATAAATTAGACTATTCTACTTTAGGTCAGCGCAATTGCGCCGGGCGCGGCACGCTAACGGACCAGGGCAGCCGCCGCCGGGGCGATTTTTGCGTTGTCATGATCGGCACCTTTGATCACAAAAACCTGCCAGTTGAAGCGAACGCCCAGCGCCTCGGCGCTTGCTTTTGCATCGCGATACATCGTCAGACCGCGCACCAGCCGATTCGGACCCTGTTGCGCTGCTTCCGGTGTCTTGCGCAGATTGTCCGCATCGGGATCCGTGTCGGCGCCGCCCTGCAGCAAAATGAGCGGCTGCGAAAAAATACGCCGCAGATCATCTTCGTTGAGACCTGATGCCTGGAGCCCGTAGGGATACTCGACGCCGAAATCCGGCATCGTGTACCAGCCGGCATTCGCTGCGATAAATGTACGAACCCGAGCGTCGGGCACGAAGTACATAAAGCGATGCACGAACTGCGACCCGGCGGAATGCCCATAAAGCACATAGTCACGTTGCGCGCCGCCCGTCCGCCGCACCACTTCGTCGAACAGCGGCTCGATCAGCGAAAAGGTCCACTCGCTCTTCTCACGCTGCGCGCCGGTGGCAGGATCGAAAACATTGCCGAGGTTGTAGGTCGCTGCACCCGGGAAGTCTTTCTTCGACAGGGTTGGGACGACCACGATAAACCCGCGAGCCGCTGCCTGCGCTTTCCAGTCGGCGTAGTAACGCGGCGCATCGCGACTCGCGCCGTGCATCACGATCACGACGGGTGTCGATTCATTACGGACCACCGGAACGTAGGTTCGCACCGGCACGGCCGGACCCTGCCAGCCTGAAAATGTCCACTCCGATTCGCGCGTTGCATAATCCTGCACCGTCTGCCAGGCGACCTTCTGCAGGTAGCCGGCTGTGTCGATGTCGAGGCCGGCAACGTAGTCCAGGCCCTCCGGCGACCGGTCATAAAGCGCGGCAAAAAACGTGCAGGCGGCGAGATAGGTGCCGGCGAGCGTCGGGTGCCTGGTGTCGGCCGTAGTGAGCGCGATGTCTGGCCTCTCGGTCACAACTTTTGCAAACGACAAACCGACCGGTACAACCTGCGCATCGAGCTCACGGCCAATATCCGTGTAGGCCTTGTCGAGCTGCGCCGTCATTTCCGGTTTGCCCGCGTACGCCCAGGTCATGAAGAACACCGGTCGTGTGCCCTGCTTTTTCGCTATACGCGAGAATTTTCGTGCCGCTTTCCTGAATGGCTCTGCGGTGTCGGCACTGATTGGGCCGAGGCTGTGGCCCTGCATTATGACGACGTCCCAGTCGTCACCCGACATGACGTTCCTGAAGCCGCCGTCATGCTCCGGCAAGTGCCCTCCGGAGATCGTCATGATGCGTGCGCGGGAGTTCTCGCGCGTCAGTAACCCTGACGACCAGACCAATTTGCGAAAGTGACTCTGCAGGCCGTTGTTGTAGTACGTGAAGCTGTTGCCAACGAACAGCACCTTGGCGGCAGGCGCGGCAACTTCGCTTGGCCGCTGCGAATCGGCCAGCGCGGCAGGCGCCACACCTGCCAGCAGTGCCAATAACAAAAAGGGGGCCAGGCCCCCTTTTCGTGCATGCATAAACCGCCGGATCAGAACTGCAACCTCAGGTCGATATAGAAGCTGCGCGGCAGGTCGCGATGCATATCACCGTTGTAACCGAAACTGTCGTCGGCAAGCGGTGCTCGTTCGTCGGTAAGGTTGACGATGCCGAAACGCACTCTTGCGCGCGTATCACCAAACGCATCGAATCGATAGTCGACCGACCCATTGTAAGTCGTCATCGAATCGAGCCGCCAGGTTTGACCATCGTCGAGCGTCAACGATTCCTGAATTACAGGGCCAATGTACGTTCCCGTAACCGCGGCACCCCAGTCGCCCTTGCGCCAGTTGACTCGCATCGTCTGTTTGCTGCGTGGGTTGGCGTCACGCTCGATCAGGCTTCCAAAGCCCTCGACGATGACGCTGTCGGGCAACGTCCCGGCGTCTTTCGCGGCTATGAGCTGCGTAGCCTTAACGCCCGGTACCTGGTCGTACTTGTCGAGGAATGCGGCGACGTATCGAAAGTCGAAATTGCCGATGCCAGTCTCGTATTCGAAGTACACGCCGATATCATGACCCTTGACTTTACGCGTATTCAGGTTCGCATACACGTCTTCGACGCGCTGCGCGTCCCCGGCCGGGCAGATGCCGGCGGCATCGAACAGGGCCAGTGCCTCGGGCGACAGTGCCGAAATATCGTTGCGAACGACGGCCGTGTTACCCACGACGCTGCCGCAATTCGAATTGCCCGCCTGCAAACGCAGCAGGAGGTCGAGCGCGGTGTGATTGTCCTCACCGAACAGGCCGATCGTGTCGTCTTTTTCGATCGACCAGTAGTCGAGTGTCAGCGTCAGGTGCTTATTGACATCGAACACGACGCCTATCGATGTGTTGGTCGATTGCTCAGGAACGAGGTCACGGCTGCCACCGGCCGTTCGCTGCACACCGTAGATGCCATCCAGCTCCGTCACCGTCTGATCCGGATCAACGAACAGGTACAGGTAGTCATTGGTCGTATTGGAGCGCGCAACGCCCGACTCGTTGACCGTGATCAGGTTGGGTACGCGGAAAGCTTCCGACCACGAACCGCGGAACAGCAGCTGCGGAATCGGTCGCCAGCCCGCTGCAAGCTTACCGACCGTCGTGTCGCCGATGTCCGAGAAGTCCTCGTAGCGCAGCGCGGCCTGCAAGTCGAGAGTTTCGAAAACCGGCACCTGCAGCTCGGCAAACGCAGAGACCACATTGCGACTGCCGCTGCTGTCGAGCGTCGGGCTCGAGTTCATGACGTCGGACACGAGCGGGAAACCCTGTCCGTCATTGTCGATGAACTCGATCGTGCCGTCGAGGCGCGGATCGCGATCGTCATCGAACGACTCCTTGCGCCACTCCAGTCCACCGACCACACCAACCGGACCGGCCGGCAGCTCGAACAGGTCGTTCTTCGACATCCGGAAGTCGATTGTCGTGAGCTCGGTCTCGTTCGTTCGATAAACATCGACCAGCGCCTGCTCGATATTCGTGCCCACGCGGCCGTTAAACAGATTAATCGCCGCCGGCGTCGGGTCATTGAGGCCCGCCTGGAACAGCGTATTGGACACGCGGTTATTCGTCACATCGTCCCGCGTCGCCTTTGACCATGACACGGCCGACTCCCAGTCCCATTGGCCCAGCTCACCGCGCAGCCCCTGCAGGACGCGCCACACCTGGCCGTCGACGTTGACGACGCGGGGTACCGTAACGC
>JBATID010000218.1:0-8297 GCA_049667545.1 Woeseiaceae bacterium | reverse complement strand
CGCCGAAGCGAGTCGCCAGGGCTTACCAAGACTGGTTCAGCGGTTACAAAAGCAACCCGGTGGAGTATCTGGCGCGCACCTTTGAGGAAGTCGAGGGCTACGATGAGATGATCGTGCTGCGCGACATTGAATTCGAGTCGCATTGTGAACACCACATGGCACCGATCATCGGCCGGGCCCATGTTGGCTACCTGCCTAACAACAAGGTGGTCGGCATCAGCAAGCTCGCACGCGTGGTCGAAGCTTTTGCCCGGCGCTTCCAGGTGCAGGAAAAGATGACGGCACAAATTGCCAACTGCATACAGGACGTGCTGCAGCCGAAGGGCGTGGCGGTCGTGATCGAGGCGAAGCACCAGTGCATGACGACCCGCGGCGTTCACAAGTCCGACGTCTCGATGGTTACCAGCCAGATGGTTGGCACCTTCCGAAAGGACGCCAGGACTCGCGCCGAATTCCTGCGAATTATCGACGCAAATCGCTAGGGGTTGATCCAGCCGGGGTTGATCCAGCCAGGGCTGCCTCAGCGTATGCCGAGTACCTCGGCACCCTGTCTGAACGTGATGTCGACCGGAATATTGGCTTTTGTCAGCCGATCGAGATCCGCCTGCAGCTGCGCCGAAATCACGCCCTTCCCGTCTGTGAGTTTGGCGGCACCCGCGTAATCACCATCGCCCTGCAGCGTTAGCAGCAATCGCGACAGCTCTTTCATGGCTGCTTCCATCTTCTTGTAATCGACGCGATACCGCCCGGTATCCGCATCGCGAACAAATGCGTCCTGCTCGAGGAAGAAGTTGAAACGCACCATGTTTGATTTGCCATGAGCGCTGGCCGCGCCAAAACGAATCGAACGAAACACGCTGGTCATGAAAGTCGTGTAGTAGTCGCGCAAATCGACATCGCCGAGTTCCCCGGCCTTGTGCAGCTCGGTAATCATGTACAGCCCGAGGATATCGGCCTTGCCCTCCTCCATGCTGGAAGCAAGGTCGAGCATCGCGGCACGCACCGTGCCGCTGCCATCGACGGTGTTCTTGATACCAAGACCGTGAGCAACTTCATGAAACATGGTGTTGGCAAAGAATGCGTCGAACGTGATGTGCTGCCGTTGGGATTCGTCAATCAACTCATCGGCAATCGGTTCGACAATTTTTTCGAACTTGGCCTGCATTGCATTTTTCAATTGCAGCCGCCGCGTGCCCTTTTCCAACTGCACGTTTTCGTCATTCGGCAGGTTAATGGCGATGGTCTTGGAGCCCGCATTACTGTGGCCTGCGTAGTACACGACGTCGTAAGCATTGAGGTCTGAATCGGTTCCCGGCATCTCCCACTTGTACTTGTCATCGACCGGCAGGCCGCGCTGCAAGTCCGGCAGGAAAGCAGCGAAACGGCTCAGCCGATCGCTCCATTCTAGATCCTTGACCAGCACATAGGCCTCATACGCAGCACGGTATCCGAACAGGCGATCCTCGTATGACTCGATCGGTCCAATGACAACGTCGATGTCGTTATCTTTGACGTCCATCCAGTAGCGATCGCTCATTTCGAAGTCATCGCTAATGAGTGCCGCCGCACGCAGTTTCAGGTAATTGGCAAAATCGGGGCTAGTCGCGAGCTTGGCCGCCGCGCGCAGCAAGCGCGCCGCCTCGTTCAGTTCCGCCGCGTAAGCAACGTGAAAGGGCACGAGCTTGAGCGCGCCATCCTCGTCACGACGAACGAAAGAATACTGCCCGGTCTTCCCGGGCAAATAGGCCGCGTCAAACTCTTCCTTGCTCATGTCCGCCGGGTAGAAGCGCGCACCCAGCGGCTTGACGGCGGCGCCCTTGATGAAAGGCTTATCGTCGTCCAGCCTGTCCCACGGTCCGTAGTTCAGTTCGGCAAACCGGCGGGCCGCAGGATCTTCGATGGACTGCAGCCAGCCCCGGTAGTCGTCGCCGTAGCTTTGTCGCCAGAACAGGTCGTCCATGATCTCGGACGCGTCGATGAGCAGGCCAATCATGTCGCGCTGCTCATCGGTCAGGTGGCTTAGGTCGGCGGTCAGTTCAAAATCAGCGTATATCTCTGGCCGCGGCGCGACCTGATCCGGTGCCTGAACCGCGGCGGGCACCTCCTCCCTGGCACACGATGCGGCTACGACCATAAGGCAGACGGTACCTGCAAGGCGCAGGAAAACTCGACAATTCACGGCTACTCCCCGGAGCTCGACTGTTAATCGGCAATTATCGCACAAGCCATCCGGGCTGCGCTCAAAGATCGACCAGTTCGACGTCGTCCGCCGACACTTTGCTGCCAAGAAACTGGCTGCCGACGCGCGCGAAGCGCGTAGCGCCATCGGTTGCAAGAAAGCGCGTGGTGCCGGGCTCGTCCGAATCGCGAAGTGCACCGGCGTTAGTCAGTGATTCTCTTACTGCCGCGGCGGTGGTGCTCGCCGAGTCGATGATCACGACGTCATCGCCGACAATGGCGCGTATGGCCGCCTTCAGCAGGGGAAAATGCGTACAGCCCAGGATGATGGTCTCGGCCTCAAAACCGCCCACCGCGGCTTCCTCGAGGTAACGCCGGACGATAGAGATTGCGATGTCACCGTCGTTCCAGCCCTCCTCGGCTAATGACACGAGCATTTCACAGGCATGCTCCCGCACAACCGCGCGCGGGTCGCGCGATGCGATCGCTTGCCGATAAGCTCCGAGCCGCACCGTCGCCTCTGTAGCAAGTACCAGGTGCGCGGCATGCGGCCGCGCACTGACCGCTGCGTCGGCGCCTGGCACAACCACGCCGATTACAGGCAAGGGGCTCATCTGTTCGCGCAGAGTATCGAGTGCTACCGCCGATGCCGTATTACACGCTACAACCAGCAGCTTGATGCCCTGTTCCTGCAGCTTGGCAGTTGCCTGCACTGCATAGCGCGCGATCGACGCCGGGCTCTTGGTGCCGTATGGGAGGCGCGCGGTATCGCCCAGATAAATCAGATTCTCGAACGGCAGCTCAGAGCGGATCGCTTTCAGAACCGTAAGGCCGCCGACGCCGGAATCAAAAACGCCCACTGGCAGGTTACTGTGGCTTGGATCATTCATGGGCGCATTGTGCCGCAGGATGGTCAACTGTGAAATAATTCACGCCGCATTCGGCGACTCGTTATTGAGAGGATTTGTGCGCAGACTGTTATACGGCATTGTTGCCCTGATCGTAATCCTGGTCGTTATCGGCCTCCTGCTGCCGAGCACCAGCCGCGTGCAGGTATCCAGCAAGATTGATGCACCGGCGGCAACGGTCTACGCACAGCTGAACGATTTCCGGCGCTTTGCCCTCTGGGCACCCTTGCTGGAAATGGATCCAAACGTCCGGGTCCTCTACTCCGGAAGCCGCCGCGGGGCTGGCAGCACGATGACCTGGAACGGCGCGATTACTGGCAGCGGCACGCAGACCATCGTCAACAGCGTTCCCTTCAAACAGGTCGACATCGTCCTGAATCGTGGTGAACCCGGTGAGGCGCACTCTGGTTTCAGTCTCGCCGAGGATGCTGGCACCACCACCGTCACCTGGAGTTTCGAAACCGATTATGGTCTCAACATCGTGGGGCGTTATTTCGCACCGCTGTTTGGCCGCATCGTTGCGCGCGATTATCAAGCAGGCCTCGACAAACTCAAGCAACTCACTGAAAGTCTCCCCGGGACTGACTTCAGCGATCTGCAGATTGAGCAGATTGTCGTCGCAGCCGTCGAAATCGCCTACCAGCAAACAACGTCGGCCGCTGATGCGGGCTCCATGGCCGATGCCATGGGGAAAGCGTACTTCGATATTGTCACGTTCATCGACGAGCAGGGCCTGCAGGATGCTGGCGCGCCGTTATCGATCATGCGCACATTCAGCGGTTCGGAACTGGTCTTCGATGCGGCAATCCCCGTGCGCGGCACGTCCGAATCAACCCCTCGAGACGCGCCCGGCGTCAAGCTGGGCTTCACTTATGAGGGTCCGGTAGTCCGCGTCAGACACACCGGCTCATATCGCGCGCTGGCAGAGACCCACCGCAAGATCGCGGCATACCTGGCCGCGCATGGCCTGCAGCGCAACGGACCGGCCTGGGAGTCTTACGTGAGCGATCCTCGCAGCGTTGCCGAGGATGAATTGATAACGCTGGTGTTCTACCCGATCAGCCCTGACTAGCGGCGGGCGCGGCCGGCTATCGGGGACGCGCCGTTTCAGACAGATTTGATCAGGAACGGCGGCACACGCGCCGGGGAGTCTTCACCCAGAGGCAAATTGCCCTGACCGTCGTCGCGCAGCCGTGCGAGCTCACCAAACAGGGTTACGATCTCGGCGGCGCATTCACTGGCGTTGTCGGGGGACATCTTGCGCACCGAGGCACAGATGGCACTTTCGCCTTGCAGGGGTGTGACGCATTGCATGGAGCGCCGCAAATCGGCGAACGACTGTTTGAGGCTGACCGGCAGATCGTCCTCGTCAATGTCGTGCAAATGCTCTTCGTAGGCCCTCGTAAGTCTTTGTTTTATATGGCCATGCGTGGCGAGCACCGTTAGTGCCGCCTGAAAGCGATCGACGGGACGTGTCATTGTCACTCCAGCGTTTAATTGTTGTTTTCGCCGCTAATCCTCAAAGCGGCCTCTACGCTTTTTTTTTAGAACGGAGCGGTCTACTGCCTGTAGCCCCGGCCCCCTGCAGGGCCGCAAATCCTTTTGTACTCCTGAACTTTCATATCCTTGCGTCCGGTTCTTATAACAGAGTTTACGAAGCGCACGCAAGTAAGCGCAAACCGAAGCACTATCGGCGTTCAACCGGCCCCTGCCAACTCAGGATTGCCGGGTGATCTCGATGGTCCAGTGCTCGTCCGCGAGATCGCGCTCGCACGAGTACGCAGGCTTCGACTGCCCCACCTCAAAAGCGGTCGCCAGCGTCTCCGCCATGACGTAATCACGGTGGATATCGAGCGCTGCTTCAATAGCTGCCGAACCCGACACACCCAGCGTGATGCGGTCCGACACTTCGAGGCCGGCCTGCTTACGAGCATCCTGCACTGACCGCACAACTTCGCGTGCGTAGCCTTCGTTGACGAGGCTCTCATTGAGTGTTGTATCGATCGCCGTAAGAAAGCCGGCATCCGCTTCGCAGGAATAACCTTCGGCCGAGTGCGTTTCGATCAGGATGTCATCACCGTGCAGCGCGATTGTCTGTCCAGCAACTTCGATCTCGAATGCGTCACCGCGTGCCGCCGCGCCCGCAATTTCAGCACCATCGGCTGCCATCAATGCCTTGCGTATTTCAGGCACCAACTTGCCATACTGCTTGCCCAGTTTCGGCAGGTTGGGTTTGATCAGGTAACTCACGAGACCGGCGTCACGCGCAATGAACTCAATCGACTTCACGTTAAGCTCTTCGAGTATTTGTTCCTGATGGCTATCGAGCGCTTGCGCCGCTGCATCGCTCGGTGCACGCACCAGCAATCGCGACAGCGGCTGCCGCGTTCGCACGCCCGACTTGCCGCGCGCCGCGCGAGCAAGACTCACGACTTTCTGCACGACGCCGATATCGTACAGCAACTCGTCGTTTCGCCAATCGGCATCCGGCTCGGGCCAGTTGCCCATGTGCACGGAAACGGGTGCATTCTTGTCAACGGTTCGCACCAGGTTTTGATAGACGTGCTCGGCAAGAAACGGCACAAATGGCGCCATCAGCTCGTGCACGCCCTTCAGGCACTCGTATAGCGTGAGGTAGGCGGCCTGCGTGTCCTGTGGGTCTGACGATTTCCAGAAGCGCCGGCGATTCCGGCGCACATACCAGTTGCTGAGCTGATCGACGAATGACTCGATAGCTTCGCCTGCCGTCTTGGCATCGAAGTGATCCAGCGCCGCGGTCACTTCGGTGATGGTCTTGTGCAGTAGCGCGAGCGCCCAACGATCGATCTCCGGCCGCTCGGCAAACGGAATGTCCCGACTTAAGTCCACCTTGTCGAGACGCGCATACAGCACAAAAAACCCGTAGGTATTCCAGAACGTGTTGATGAACGAACTCGCGACATCCGCGACGATCTCGACGGAGATACGTTTCGGTACGTCCGGCGACAGCCGCGCCAGGAAATACCAGCGCAGCGCATCGGCTCCAACGGTATCGAACACGTCATACGGATCGATGATGTTGCCGACGGACTTCGACATTTTCTTGCCGTCCTTGTCAACGATCAGGTTTAAGCAGATGCAGTTTTTGTACGCGACACTGTCCGACACCAACGTCGATATCGCATGCAGCGTGTAAAACCAGCCGCGCGTCTGATCGATCGCCTCACAGATGTAGTCCGCCGGAAAATGTTTTTCGAATTTGTCTTCGTTTTCGAACGGGTAATGCCACTGCGCGTACGACATGGCGCCGGAGTCAAACCAGCAATCGATCACCTCGGGCACGCGTTCCCAGGTCTTGCCGTCCTTCTCAAATGTCACTTCGTCGACGGCCGGGCGATGCAGATCGAGTTCGCTCAACTCGCGCCCGGTCAGCTTCTCGAGCTCCGCGACCGAACCCACGCAGTGGTAGCCACCCTCGCCGTCCGTCCAGACGGGCAACGGGGTCCCCCAGAATCGCTCGCGCGACAGTGCCCAGTCGATATTGTTTTCCAGCCAGTTGCCGAAGCGGCCATCACGAATGTGTTCCGGCACCCAGTTTATCGTCTGGTTGAGCTCGGACATGCGGTCGCGAAACTTCGACGTGCGGATGTACCACGCGTTCTTCGCGTAATACAGGATCGGATCGCCGGTGCGCCAGCCGAACGGGTAATTGTGCTTATAGCGTTCAGAGCGAAACATGATGCCGCGCGTTTTGAGAATGCGGATCAGCGGCTTGTCGGCATCTTTAAAGAACATGCCGGCCACCGGTTTGACCGCGTCGACGAAGTGTCCGTCCAGGCCCACCCCGTGTACGACAGGCAGACCGCTGGCCTGGCCGAGCTCAAGGTCATCGACACCGTACGCAGGAGCGGTATGCACAATACCCGTACCGTCCTCGGTGCTGACGAAATCGGCGGCCAGTACAGTAAACGCGTTCTCGGCATCAACCGCGAGGTAGTCGAACAGCTGCTCGTAGCGCATGCCGACAAGAGCCGAACCTTTGACCGTCTTCGTCACCGTGTGCTCGATATCGCGAAAGACTGCTTCGCGCAAAGCTTCGGCAACAATCAGGGTCTGTCCCCCGGATTCGCAATAGCTGTAATCAATGTCTTCACCAACGGCAAGGGCCAGGTTCGACGGCAGAGTCCACGGTGTCGTCGTCCAGACGAGGAAGTAAGTGTCGTTCGCATCTTCAACCTTGAAGCGCACGGTAATCGACGGATCCTCGACCTCCTTGTAACCCTGCGCGAGTTCATGTGACGACAGCGTGGCGCCAATGCGTGGGTCGTAAGGGACGACTTTGTAGCCACGGTAGATGAGGTCCTTGTCCCAGATCTTCGAGAGCAGGTTCCAGACAGATTCGATGTAGCTGTTGTCCAGCGTGTAATAGGCCTCGTCGAGATTCACCCAGAACCCCATGCGCTCAGTCATCTTCTCCCAGTCGCCGATGTAGCGCATGACGGAATCCCGGCAGCGGCGGGTGAACTCGGCGATGCCCACCTTCTCCTCGATTTCTTTCTTGTCGAAGATGCCCAGCTCTTTTTCAATCTCGTGCTCGACCGGCAGCCCGTGTGTGTCCCACCCGGCCTTGCGCGGCACGTGGTAACCGCGCATGGTCTTGTAACGCGGAAAAACGTCCTTGAAGCTGCGCGCCAGCACGTGGTGGATACCGGGCTTGCCGTTAGCGGTCGGGGGACCCTCGTTAAAGCTGAACTGTGGACCGTCTTTGGTCGCCTCCAGCGTTTGTGCGAACACATCATGCTCCCGCCAGAACGCCAGGATCTCGGTCTCGAGCTCCGGTCCGTTGTAGCGGCCCTGCACTTCCTTGAAACCTGCTGCTTTCGCTGCCAAAACTCGTCTCTCCAAAAACAAAAACGCCCCGGGGCGCAGTCAGTGCACCCCGGGGCGATTGGAATTCATCGCGGTACCACCCGGTTTCGCCGCACCTCGTTCGTAAGAGGTGCCGCCTCATGAACCGCCGTCGTTTGACTGAGGGTCCGTCGCTCGTATCGTGAGCCACTCGGCCAGGCCTACTGAGCAGCGCTGTTCGGTTGGCGACTCAGGGGTGATATTCGGCAGACTCAAACCCGGAGCTTGCACCATCCTCCGGTCGCTTATGCCTGAGCGGACTGCCTGTTTGTCCCCTTCAACGTCTTGCCGGGCAAATTACTGGCCATCCACGCAAAACACAAG
>JBATID010000217.1:0-19205 GCA_049667545.1 Woeseiaceae bacterium | reverse complement strand
CTGTAACGCCAACAAACGCACCGCGTCCGGACACCCCCGGCGCGTTGGGCCGTAACGCAGCCCACATCCTCGACAGCCTGACCTCGGGCATTGTGCTGCTTGACGAGCACCTGCTGATTGTCGCCATGAACCCGGCGGCCGAGAACATCCTGGGCATCAGCCAGGAGCGGGCCCGCGGCCACTCGTTGTTAAAGCTGGTCGATGACGATCCGGAAATGCGCGATATCCTGAGCCGCGTTGTCACGACCGGCGAGCACTATGCTAACGAACTGCACCTGGGGCCCAACGAGGCGCACGCTCATGAGCGCATCGTGGATTGCCACGTGTCGCCGATCTTTATGGACGAGGCCTGCCTGCTGATCGAAATGACTGACGTCACCCGACGCTCGCAGATTACGCGCGAGAATGCACTGCTTATACAACATGGCGCAGGCCGACAAATGATTCGCCAGCTTGCCCACGAAATAAAAAACCCGCTTGGCGGAATTCGCGGCGCGGCGCAGCTGCTCGAGCGCCAGCTCGATGATGAGTCGCTGCACGAATACACGGACGTCGTCATCAGCGAGACGGATCGCCTTGCCGGCCTGGTCGACACGCTGCTGGGGCCGGGCGGCCCGCCCAACAAGCAGCCGGTCAATGTGCACGAGTTGCTCGAGTACGTCGTGCGGCTGATCGAATCTGAAGACGACCGCCAGCTGACCGTGCATCGCGATTACGATCCCGGGCTGCCGGACATCGATCTCGATCGTGACCAGATGATCCAGGCCTTTTTGAACCTGTTAAGAAATGCCGCCGCCGCACTTGATGGCCAGGGCACCCTGACATTGCGCAGCCGCGCGGCCACCAACTTCACCATCGGCAACGTGCGGCATCGGGTGATCGCATCGATTGAGATCGAGGATGATGGCCCCGGGATACCGCCGGAGTTGCAGGACACGGTGTTTTATCCGCTGGTTACAAGCCGGCCGGACGGCACCGGCCTGGGGTTGCCGGCGGCGCAGGAGCTCCTCAGTCGCCATGGCGGGCTGATCGAATTTGACAGTCGGCCCGGCCGCACCGTGTTTTACGTCCGCATCCCGCTCCAACAGGCAGACGCCAATGGCTGAGCAACCGTTGAACGTCTGGATTGTCGACGACGACCAGTCGGTACGCTGGGTGCTCGACAAGGCGCTGAAGCAGGCTGATATGCAGACGCGCACGTTCGAGCGCGCAGAGCACCTGCTCGAAGCGATCGACGAAGGAGCGCCAGACGTTCTGATCACGGATGTCCGCATGCCGGGCATGAGCGGGATTGCTTTGCTCGAGCGACTGCGCAGCACCGAGCCGAACCTCCCGATCATCGTCATTACGGCACACTCGGACCTGGAAAATGCGGTTGCGGCATACAAGGGCGGCGCATTCGAGTACCTGCCTAAGCCTTTCGATATCGATGAGGCGGTCGCGCTTGTGCACAAAGCCGCCCGCGCGAACGGCAAGGGCGACAGCGAAATCCCGGAGTCAGACGGCGCGATCTCATCGATGATCGGCCAGGCGCCTGCAATGCAGGAAGTCTTTCGCTCGATTGGCCGCCTGGCCGGTTCAAGCATGACGGTCCTGATTACCGGTGAGTCCGGCACCGGCAAAGAGCTGGTTGCACGCGCGCTGCACGATCACAGTCCGCGCGCGAAGAAAACGTTCGTCGCGCTGAACACGTCGGCGATCGCCGCCGAGCTGCTGGAATCAGAATTATTCGGGCATGAAAAAGGCGCGTTTACCGGCGCGGACGCGCGACGTATCGGGCGCTTTGAGCAGGCCGACGGTGGCACGCTGTTCCTCGATGAAATCGGCGACATGTCGCCAGCGCTGCAAACGCGACTGTTGCGCGTGCTGGCGGAAAGTGAGTTCTACCGCGTTGGCGGACAGACGCCGATCAAGGTCGACGTGCGCGTGATAGCGGCGACCAACCAGGATCTCGCGCGCGCCGTCAAAGAGTCGCGCTTCAGAGAGGACCTTTATCATCGGCTGAATGTGATCCGGATTAACACGCCGCCATTGCGGCAGCGACGCGACGACATTCCGCTGTTGTTAAAACATTATCTCGCCGAAGCGGCGCGAGAACTGGGCGCGCCGGCAAAAAGCATCGACTCCACGGCGCTTGAGGCACTGCGGTCGTTTAGCTGGCCGGGTAACGTTCGACAGCTCGTGAATGCGACGCGCCGACTGACCGTGACGGCGCCCGGCGCAGTCATTTCCGCGGAGGACATACCGGGCGACCTTGGCGGCAACGAAACGCCGAAACGCGCGGCCCGCGAATGGACGCGCACGTTGGCGGCCTGGGCCGAGCAGCAGTTGCACAGCAGCGATGCCCCCCTGCTTGATTCGGCCTTGCCGGAGTTTGAAAAAACGCTGATCGAAACCGCCATGTCACAAACCAATGGCCATCGCCAGGAAGCCGCCAGGCTGCTGGGCTGGGGCAGGAATACGCTGGCGCGCAAGATGAAGGCGCTGCACCTCGACTAGCAATGGCAAGGCCCGGTAAACGCGCGACGTTCCCCACAAAAAAGGCCAAATCAACGAGTTACCCCCGCCCTCGGCGGCGCCCGAAAAATAGGTCTACACTGGCTCCGCTCGCAAAAAACAATAATTACCAAGGGGAACCAAAATGATTCGACGATACTTCGACGTGTGCAACTTCAGGACAGCGATGCTGATTCTCGCAGCGGCGCTATTGCCGATCGCTGCCTGCGCGGGCGATGAGGGCGCGAGCAATATCGATCCTTACGCAGAGGGCCCGACGGATGACAACGAGTGGATCAAGGAAGGCGCGCACCTGATGATTCTGGCGCCGGCGGCCATGCTTGACGCGTATCCCACCGACCCTGAAAATGGCGGTCCGTACGTCATGTGGAAAGGCACGCCCTACCAGCACCTGATGGTACCGGTAGGCCCGCGGCCCGACTAGGGGTCAGCACATTCGGTTCGGTCCAGTGAACTATCGAGTCGTGATATTGGTTGTAGTTGTTGCGCTTGCGGCCTGCAGCCGCACGGCGCCCGAGCCGCAGCAGCCGGATCTGCACTACCCGGCGACCGCGACGGTTGAGCACGTCGATACCTACCACGGTATCGACGTGCCTGATCCGTACCGCTGGCTGGAAGACGACGTGCGAGAAAGTGAGGCGGTCGCAAACTGGGTCGACGGCCAGAACGAGGTGACCTTCGCTTACCTTGACTCGATCCCCGAGCGCGACCTCATCAAGGCGCGGCTCACCGAGCTGTGGGACTACGATCGTTATAGCTTGCCCGTAAAAGAAGGCGGCCGTTATTTCTACAGCCACAACAGCGGGTTGCAGAACCAAAGCGTCATCTACGTGCAGACGAGCCTCGATGCCGCAGCCGACGTGCTCATCGATCCGAACGCATGGTCCGACGACGGTACCGTGGCGCTGGCGTCTTATGCGCCGAGCCCCGACGGCAGGCATGTTGCGTACATGATTCAGGAGCAAGGATCTGACTGGCGAAAAGCACGCGTTCTGGAAATCGACACGGGCAAGGTACTCGAGGAGGAACTCGAGTGGCTCAAGTTTACCGGCCTGTCCTGGGCGAAAGATGGCGCCGGTTTTTTTTACAGTCGTTATCCGGCTACCAGCAAAGAGGAAAGATTCCAGTCATTGAATGTCAACCAGGCGGTTTATTTTCATCGTGTTGGCACGCCTCAGGAAGACGATGAACTTGTTTACCATCGCCCGGAACATCCGAACTGGGGGTATTCCGCGGCAGTCACGGATGACGGCGCGCACCTCGTTATCACAAACTGGAAGGGCACGGACAACCGCTACCAGATCGTTTATCAGGATCTGAATGACGCGGACGCTGAGCCGGCGCTGCTGATCGAAGGATTCGACCACGATTACTCGCTGGTGGGCAGCGTTGGCAGCGAACTTTATTTCCGCACCAACAACGCTGCGCCACGCAACCGCCTGATCGCGATCGACGTCGACAACCCGGAGCCGGAGAACTGGCGAGAGGTCATTGCGCAGGCGCAAGATGTTCTTGACGGCGTCAGTCTCGTCGGCGGCAAGATCATTGCCGACTACATGCAGGACGCACAGACGGTCGTGAAGGTCTTTGACCTCGAAGGCAAACAAACAGGAGTGGTGAACCTGCCGGGCATTGGTACGGCTTCCGGATTTTCCGGCAAGCTCGATGACACCGAGACATTTTTCTACTACACCAGCTACAACACGCCAACGACGGTCAACCGGCTCGATGTCGAAACCGGCAGGGTGTCGGTATTCCGCCAGCCCGAAGTCGGTTTCAACCCGGGGGATTACGTTGTCCGGCAGGTGTTCTACCCGTCGCGAGACGGCACGCGGGTGCCGATGTTTATCTCGCATCACAAAGACCTGCAGCCGGACGGCAAGACGCCAACGATGTTGTACGGCTACGGCGGCTTCAATGTTTCGCAAACACCGTCATTTTCTATTACTAGCCTGGCCTGGATGGAGATGGGGGGCGTTTACGCGGTTGCGAATCTGCGCGGCGGTGGTGAGTACGGTGAACAGTGGCACAAAGCCGGCACGAAACAGCAGAAGCAAAACGTATTCGATGATTTTATAGCCGCGGCTGAGTACCTGATCGCTGAGAAGTACACCAATCCCTCGAAGCTCGCCATCTTCGGCGGGAGCAACGGCGGTCTTCTCGTTGGTGCCGTCGTTAACCAGCGGCCCGATTTGTTCGGCGCCGCCATACCCGCCGTCGGCGTCATGGACATGCTGCGCTTCCATAAATTCACGGCCGGCCGATTCTGGGTAGACGACTACGGCTCATCGGAGGATGCGGACGAATTCAGCGCGCTGTACGCGTATTCGCCGTATCACAATATCAAGCCGGGCGCGGACTACCCCGCGGTGCTGGTCACAACGGCAGATACCGATGACCGGGTCGTTCCCGGACACAGCTTCAAGTATGCCGCCGCGCTGCAGCACGGACAGCCGGACGGTGCACCCAAGCTAATCCGGATTGAAACCAGCGCGGGGCACGGTGCGGGTACGCCGACAGAAAAGGTCATCAGGGACTACGCGGATCGATGGGCGTTCCTGGTACGCAACCTCGGCATGCGCCTGCCCGAGGGCTACGGCGAATAACGCCGCTTCGAAATCTCCAACACATTGGCGCGATACACGACGTCACCTAATTGTGCGCTGCGCCAATAGAGCCAGCTACTGATAGTAACGTGACATAGGCCCTGAGCTAATTAGTTCGCGAAGCAAACGACGGAAATGGATATCGACACACGGCGTTTGTCCGGATTCAAATACGAGTGCCGCTGATCACCCCTGAATACCAACATGTCGCCTTCGTTTAGCAAGTGATGTTTGCCGCCGGCAACAAGTTCGACCTGACCGCGCTCGCAGGTCAGGTATTCACGCGTTCCCTGTGTGTGCGGCACTCCGATCATTCGTCCGCCCGGCGCGAGTTCTGTGCGCGATATTTCGAGCCCCGGTAAGGCCTCAGGCACCAGTGACCTCAGTTTTCCATCTTGCCGTTTGCGCTCACGAACGTTTTCGGCGGGAACGAACTCGAATTCACTGCGCGGCGACCCCACCAGCTCCTCGATAGAAACGTTGAGCGCGCTCGCGGCCTTGCTGAGCACCGCGAGTGTCGGATTGGCGCGGCCTGTCTCGAGGCTTGCCCATGTAGGACGCGGTACGCCAGAGAGCTTAGCGATCTGCTGCTGCGACAGATTTCGCGCTTCGCGCAGTCGGCGGATATTGTCGGCGAGATTTCGATTGATATCAGTCATGTTGGTAAAGTAGCAACCGGCTACTTAAATAGCAAAGCAGTTGTCATGGCATCCGGCCGCGCCCAGACTGTGATCAAGCAAAAAGGAGAACATTATGAAGCTTCGGATGGAACACGCTAATTTACACGTTCGCCACTTTGACGATGCGGTCCGGTTTTTGAAGACAGCATTTCCGGATTTCTACGTGCGCAATGAAAGCGTTAGCGATGGTCTGCGCTGTATGCACATAGGCACCGACGAAACCTACATTGCCCTGACCGAAACGCAGGTTGATCCCGATCCGAACTCGAAGCCCTACGATGGCAAACCGCGTGTTAATCATCTCGGATATGAAGTCGACGACGTTGACGCGCTGCAAGAAAGGCTGGCCGCCGCCGGGTTTCCAGACAAGACCATTCCGAACAAACATCCGCACCGCAAGCGCGTCTATTTCAATGATGCGGACGGTAATGACTGGGAGTTCGTGCAATACTTCTCGGATAAGCCGTCGGAGCGTAATGATTACGACCACCCGGAGCTAGGCTAATCGATTGTCAGAAAACGGCTTTCTCAACCCGGGACTGCCCTGAGTTACATGCCAGTAGCCAACCTGATACCCATAACAAATCCGAATGCCAGTCCTGCTACTGCCTGTGCGATATAGGCATACAAAGCCCACTTAGCTACTGCTCTTGTCTTCATCATGTTTCACCGCCCATCCTGTGCCGAGAATACGAAATATGGCCTGTGCAATACGTGCGACAGCGCACGAAATCGATCACTCGACGCGAACGTTGGCCATATACTGGTCGGGTTAGCGTCTGGCGAAAGGGCGGCTATACTGCCCAAAAGTGAATACCAATAGATTTTGAATCGGCGACTCAGAGGGGAAAGTTGATATGAAACGGTTAGTCTGGATCGTGGCTTTTGTTGCAGTGCTGTCGGCGTGCAATAGCAGAAATTCGGAAGATGTTTCGCAGACTGCTTCCCCCGACGCAGGAGCGATGAGCGAATCAGACGTTTCGGCGGGACTGATTCCGCGCTCGATCATTTTCGGCAATCCTGACCGCACGCTGGCGCGCATCAGCCCTGACGGAGCCCATGTCAGCTGGCTGGCACCCAAAGATGGTGTCATGAACATATGGGTAGCGCCCGCCAGCGACCCGGCGAACGCGAAGGCAATAACCAGTGATACCTACCGGGGTATTCAGACGTATTCATGGGCCCCGAACAACAGGTATGTCTACTATATCCAGGACCAGGGAGGCGATGAGAACTTCCACGTCTACTCCGCCAACATTGCAACGGGAGAGGTCACCGACCTGACGCCGATCGGCGAAGGTGCGCGCGCCCAGATTGAGGCGGTCTCGGCCGAACGTCCTGATCACCTTGTCGTCGGAATTAACGAGCGTAACCCGCAAGTGTTTGATGCTTACCTTGTCGACGTAACGACAGGAAAACGTGCGCTTCTGATGGAAAACCCGGGGTACATTGGTTTTCTAATCGACAACAAACTGGGGCCGAGGTTCGGTCTTGCACCGACACCTGACGGCGGTGGCAGGGTCGTCGACTTTGATGGCAATGTCATCGTTGAGATTCTTCCCGAGGACTTCCTGACGACCCAGCCAATTGGCTTCAATAAAGCTAATGATGCGGTCTACATGATCGATAGCCGCGATCGTGACAAGGCCGCCCTTACCGTTGTGTCACTCGAGACCGGCAAGACGACGACGCTCGCGGAAAGTGCGATAGCGAACGTTTCCGCAGTTTTGACAGATGCGCGTACGTACGAGCCGATTGCATATAACGTCGACTTCCTGAAATCCAGTTGGTATGCGTTGGGGGACGAGGCGGCCGGTGATCTCAAGACATTGTCGGCAGCGCTTAGCGGCTCCTTGAGCATTGTTGCAACGACAGACGATATGTCGAAGTGGGTCGTCTATGAGGATGCGACAGAGAAGTCGGGCGCCTACTATATCTACGATCGCGAGTCTCAGTCAGTCAAGAGCATGGTTGTGCAGCGGCCTGGACTTGCCGAGTACCAGCTGGCTCCAATGCAGGCCCTGGCTCTTGATTCGCGCGACGGCCTGAAGCTTGTGTCGTACCTGACTCTTCCCCCTGGCAGCGACGCAGATGGCGACGGCAAGCCGGAAGAAGCCATGCCAATGGTGCTGTGGGTTCACGGCGGCCCGTGGGCCCGCGACAGTTATGGCTACAACGCCGTGCATCAGTGGCTCGCCAATCGCGGCTATGCGGTACTTTCCGTCAATTATCGGGGGTCGACCGGTTTCGGTAAGGCTTTTACGCGCGGCTCCGTTGGAGAGTGGGCGGGCAAAATGCACGACGATCTCATTGACGCAGTTCAGTGGGCGGTTGATAACGGTATCGCCAACAAGGATGAGGTTGCCATTGGTGGCGGGTCTTACGGTGGTTATGCGACGCTGGTAGGCCTGACCTTCACCCCCGATGTGTTCGCATGCGGTGTCGACATTGTCGGCCCGTCCAACTTGATTACGTTGCTCGAAAGCTTCCCCGATTATTGGAAACCGTTCCTGAAAGGTACTTTTTTCATGGACCTTGGTGATCCTGCCAATGAGGATGACCGTGCATTCATGATGTCTCGCTCGCCACTTGCGCGCGTTGACAGCATTAGTGCGCCATTGCTCGTTGGGCAGGGACAAAATGATCCACGGGTTACCAAGTTAGAGGCGGATCAGATCGTTGAAGCCATGGCGGCAAAAGAGCTGCCGGTAACGTACGTGAACTTCCCGGACGAGGGTCATGGGTTCGCGCGGCCACAGAACCGGCTTGCGTTTTTCTCGGTGATGGAGGGTTTCCTGGAAGGCTGCCTTGGCGGCAGGTCCGAACCCGTGAATGACGCCTTCGAAGGTTCGTCGATCGAGATTCTGTACGGCGAGGGATACATCGAGAACATTCAGTAACGTTCAAGCGTAAACAACCCGGTGCCGGGCACCGACTTACGGAGTATAAATATGATCCAACAAATGTTCCCGGCGCTGCTGTTGGCGCTATTACTCACGGGTTGCGCCGACATGCCTGATAACAACGTAGATCCAGCCACGGTTACTGAGCTCGCGAGCTGCCCATCCTCACCCAACTGCGTGTGCAGCATCGACACCGGGCGCTCGCATTACATCGATCCGCTCGCGGTCACCGGCGAGCTCGATGCGGCATGGCAGACGTTACGCGACATACTCGCTGCCGATGGCAGTATCAGCATCGTCGCAGCAGATGATCACTATATTCGCGCCGAGGCCAAAACGAGGTTGTTACGTTTTACCGACGATGTCGAATTCCTGCTAAACCGCGCGGCCGGTGTGATCGACATGCGGTCCGCATCGCGCTTGGGTTATTCCGATCTGGGTAAGAATCGCAGTCGGCTCGAGGGTGTTCGCAGCGCGATGCGTGACGCCGGCGCTCTTTAGCACTCCGCCAATCAAGGGAGAGTCGTTGGCAAGCGTCAGGTTTGCAGCGTGCCCACGAGGTCGGACACCGACGCCATGTCGTGCCGCTCAAGATAATCGGCGATGCCCGCGTTAATCTTTTTACACACCAGCGGATCGTAAAACAGTGCCGTACCAACGCCGACAGCAGCGGCGCCGGCGATGATGAACTCGAGGGCATCGGCAGGCGTTGTAATGCCGCCCTGGCCGATGATCGGCACGCCGTGTTCTCTCGCAACTTCGTAAACCTGGCGCACCTTGAGCAATGCGATCGGCTTGATCGCGGGGCCCGATAGCCCACCCTGTACGTTGCCGATGATTGGCCGGCGCGTCTCGGCATCGATGGCCATGCCCATCAGGGTGTTGATGACGGCAAAGCCATCCGTGCCGGCCTCGATGCACAGGCGCGCGTTGGTCTTGATGTCGGTCTGGTTGGGCGACAGCTTGGTGATGATCGGTTTCGATGTCTGCGCCCGGCAGGCGGCAACAACGCGCGCGGACATTTCCGGGTCATTGCCAAAGGCCACGCCGCCCTCTTTGACGTTCGGGCAGGAGATGTTGATTTCGATGGCATCAATGTCCGAGTCATCGAATCGTCTCGTAACGCGCTCGTACTCTTCGATTGTCGAGCCCGACACATTGGCAAAGAAGCGCGTCTCGCTGAAATCCAGGCCCGGCAGGATATCGTCGACGACCTTGTCGACGCCCGGGTTTTGCAGGCCGATGGCATTCAGCATGCCGTCAGGCGTTTCGCAAACGCGGTGCGGCGGGTTGCCGAGGCGCATGTCACCGGTGGTGCCCTTCAGCACGACGGCACCGACATCGGCGTTAGAAAAGCCCTCGACACGGGTGTATTCCTCACCAAAACCGACACAACCTGAGAGCAGCACAATAGGCGATGCCATCGAGATGCCGCATAATTCAGTTTGTAGCCGGTTGCTGCTCATCGCTGCGGCATTTTACAGGGTTTTCCATGTTTAGCCTTATTCTTTACGAGCCGGAAATTCCACCGAACACCGGCAACATCATGCGCCTGTGCGCGAACACCGGTGTGGCGCTGCACCTCGTGGAGCCGCTGGGTTTCGAACTCGATGAGCCGCGCCTCAAGCGCGCCGGGCTGGATTATCGGGAGTTCGCCAGCGTCGCGACACACGCCACGCTCGACGAGTGTTTGCAGAGCCTCGACGATCCGCGTGTATTCGCGTTGAGTACGCGCGGGCGCACGCGCTACGATGCCGCGGCCTACAAAGAAAACGATGCGTTCCTGTTCGGTCCGGAAACCCGCGGTCTGCCGCAGCACCTGCTCGATGCATTGCCCGCCGAGCAAACGCTGCGTCTGCCCATGCGCGACAACAGCCGCAGCCTCAACCTGTCCAACGCGGCCGCCGTGGTCGTGTACGAGGCCTGGCGGCAACAGGGATTTATCGGCGGCCGGTAAGTCGCTGTCACCGGGTTTTTTTACAGGTGGTCTTTCTCGGACTTGAGCTGGCGACGCATCAGGGTTTCGACCGCGGCACGCGGTGACGTGCCTTCGTACAGAATGTCGTAGACCTGCTGGCAAATAGGCATCTCGATGCCGAGATTGTCGGCGACTTCCTTTACCGCCTCAGCAGCCAGCACACCTTCGACGACCTGCTGAATTTCTTCCTGCGCTTCCTCGATCGACATGCCGCTTGCAAGCGCAAGGCCCATGCGGCGATTGCGGGAGAGGTTGTCGGTGCAGGTCAGCACCAGGTCGCCCATGCCGGCGAGCCCCATGAAGGTCTCCTTCTTCGCACCCAGCGCAACGCCGAGGCGCATCAATTCGACCAGCCCGCGGTTAATTAACGCAATACGGGTGTTGGCGCCGAAGCCAAGCCCATCGGACATGCCGGCGGCAATCGCGAGCACGTTTTTCACGGCGCCACCGACCTCGACGCCGATAAGATCATCAGAGGTGTACGCCCGGAACATGTCGCTGGACAGAGAAACGGCGAGGTCCCGGCCGAATTCTTCGTTGCTGGAGGCGATAGTCATCGCGGTTGGCAGGCCGGCCGCGACCTCTTTGGCGAAGGTCGGCCCGGATAGCACGGCCATCGGGCGATCGGTTCCAAGCACCTCTGCAACCACCTGGTGCGGCAGCTTGCCGCTGTGTAACTCGAAGCCCTTGGTTGCCCAGCACACCCGTGAGTCGGGACCAAGCAACGGTTTTATCGCGGTCAGCGTGTCGCGCAGGCCGTGACTCGGCACGACGACCAGGATGTCACGCGCACCGTCGAGACACTCTGCGAGATTCGGGTGCGCGTTGAGATTCGGTGGGAACCTGACGCCGGGCAAGTATCGAACATTCTCCCGCTCGTCCGCCATGGCCGCGAGCAGGTCGAGTTCCATGAGGCCGCCGAGCTTGACGTTGCTGCCACAGCGCGCGAACTGCAGCGCGAGCGCGGTTCCCCAGGAACCCGCACCGATGACTGCGACGGTCTGTGGGGGCGCGCTGTTTACTGGCGCGTCTCCCCTTCAGCCGCATTTGCTGCTGCCTGTGCCTGAGCCTGCATGAACAGCGCATCGAAGTTAATCGGCTGCAGCACGAACTCGGGGAAGCCGCCCTTCTGAATCAGTGAGGCAATCGACTCGCGCGCATAGGGGAACAGAATGTTCGGGCAGAAGCTGCCGACGATCGCTTTCAGCTCCTGCTCGTCATAGCCGGCGATCTCGAAAAGACCGGCCTGCTGCAGCTCAATCAGGAAACAGGTCTTGTCATCGTCTTTGGCCTCGACGGTGAGCGTCAACACGACTTCATGATGATCACCTTCGACATCGTTGTGCGAGCTGCGCAGATTCAACGTTGTCTGTGGCTTCCACTCGCCACGACGAAAGACATCCGGCGACTGTGGCGACTCAAACGAGAAGTCTTTGAGATAAATTTTGGTAATCGATAGACGCTTGTCAGCCGCCTTTTTCTTGTCTGCCATGGTTTTTCCTGTTTCTACCGTATTGACCCGCGGACCTATTCCGCGAGCAGTTTGTCCAGCTCGCCGCTTCGATTGAGAGCGTCGAGGTCATCGAACCCGCCGACGTGGTAATCGCCGATAAAAATCTGTGGCACCGACTGACGACCGCTCTTTTGCTGCATCTCCTCGAACAACGCAGCGTCGCCGGTTACGGAGATGTCGTCGAATTCAACCGACTTCTTTTTCAATAACATGCGTGCTGCGCCACAATAGGGGCAGCTGGCGTTGCCGTAAATAATGACCCTGGGGTTGCTCACATCAGCCCTTTTTCTTTTGCTTGTTGCCTTTGCTGCGCGTCTTCTTGCCGGTGACAACCGGCAGGCCGGACTGTATCCAGCCGTTCATGCCGCCCTTGAGATTATAAACGCTCTCGAAACCGGCGCCGCGGAGTGTTTTGACGGCCTTTGTCGATGTGATGCCGTTATCGCAAACGGCGACTATCGCCTGTGCTTTGAATTGTTCGAGTTGGCCGATTCTGCTGTCCAGCTCTTCTCCGGGAATATTCTTCGAATTAACGATGTGGCCCCGCGCAAACGCATCGGTGCTGCGAATATCGATAACGATGCCATCATTGTTGATGAGCTTGACGGCCTCCGCGGACTCAACGTTGACGAGTCCGCCGGCCTTGCGGCGCAACTCGGAAAACACGACGATAAAAAAGCTGGTCAGCAACGCCGCGACGAGCAGCACGTGGTTACTCGTGAATTCTAAAAATTTGTCCATGAATCAACTATTTCGGCGCAGCAATTTGCGCCCTGCAGAGGCCAAAAAACGGGATTATACGCGTTTGGGCGGGCGGGAATACCCCACAGGCTCTACACTCGCGCCCATGCACTGGCGAATTATCATGGCTGCCGCCCTTCTGGGCATGGTTGCGGTGGGGCAGGCGGACGAAGCTCCGGGCGACCTGACCCGCATCAAAGAGCGCGAGCTCGAGGTGGTGCGGGCACGTATCAACGCGCTCAAGGAGAGTATGGATGCCAGTGCCGATGAGCGTGACCGGCTGACCACCGAGCTGCAGGCGCTCGAAGTCAGGATTTCCGAGCAACGAATGCGCATCAAGGAGCTCGAGCGGCAGCAGCGCTACACGGCGAACAAGAAGCAAGAGCTCGACAACGAGCTTGCCGAGCGAGAGGCGCATCTCGACAAGGAGTCCGCCGCACTGGCCGTGCAGGTGCGATCCGCCTACATGAGTGGCGGACAGGAAAAGCTTCGCCTGCTGCTGAGTCAGCGTGATCCGGCTACGCTGGGACGGCTTATGGCGTACTACCGCTACCTGAACGACTATCGCGCCGAAAACATCGACGCGGTCATTGAGCAAATCGCACGGCTGGATGAGCTGCGTCGCCAGATAGCCGCAGAAGAGAGGCGACTCGGTGAGCTGGCGAGGGAGCGCTACGACGAGCTGTCGGGCCTGCAGGCCTCGCAGGAAAGCCGCAGCGCACTGCTCGCCGAGCTGCGGCAGAAAATGGCCAGCGAAGGCCGGGAGGTCGAGCGTCTCGCGGCCCAGGAAAAAGACCTGACGCGGCTCATCGCCGAGCTTTCCAGCATCCTTTCCGACTACCCGATTCGTTCGGAAGCAGCGTTCAGTGCGCTGCGTGGCAAGCTGACCTGGCCGGTCGTCGGGGCGCTGGTGCATGACTTTGGCCAGCCGCGCGCTGGCGGCGAACTGAAGTGGAACGGCGTCGTGCTGGCGGCGCCACGGGGCCAGGAAGTACGCGCTGTCTATCACGGGCGCGTGGCGTTCGCGGACTGGCTGTCGGGCATGGGCCTGCTGGTTATCGTCGATCATGGCGAAGGCTTCATGACGCTCTACGGTTACAACGAGACCATCCTCAAGAACGCCGGCGACTGGGTGGCACCCGGCGATGTCATTGCCACGGTGGGCGAGAGTGGCGGGCAGTCGGAGGCGGGCCTGTACTTCGAGCTGCGCCGCGGTACCCAGCCGATCAATCCGCGACTGTGGGTGACGAAGCGGCCCGGTGGTTGAGACGCGGGTAAGTCGGCCTTAGCGGGCTGTAGCAGGCTGTTCTGGGCAAACCGCTGTGCTAAGGTCTGATGTCTTGCTCGCGAGCCTCGTGGCCCGGGCCGTCGGAGACCTGCATGTCATTGAAAAACCGGGCACTTCTGGTTGTAGTCGTCGGGCTCGTGCTGGGCTTCAGCCTGTCCGTGGGCGGCGGCCTGATCGGCGCGGCCGGCGCGCCGGACCGGGAGACCCTGGCGCTGGAGGATGCGCGCCTGTTTGCCGAGGTCCTCGCTCGCGTCAAACAGGACTACGTCGAACCCGTAGATGATGCCGTGCTGCTGGAGAGCGCCATTCGCGGCATGGTCAGCGACCTCGATCCGCATTCGCAATACCTGGACGCAGATGAGTATCGGGACATCCGCATCAGCACGACGGGCAGCTACACCGGCATCGGTATCGAGGTGGACGAGGTTGATGGCGCGGTCACCGTGGTGGCGCCGATCGCGGACTCGCCGGCGGCTCGCGCCGGCATCCGCAGCGGCGACGTGATTGTTGCCGTTGACGGCAGCGCCATCGAGGCGGGCAATTTACGACAAACGATCGCGCATCTGCGTGGCTATGCCGGCTCGCGAGTTACGATCACCGTGATGCGCCCGGACGAAGGTGCCGTCGACTACGACATGCGTCGCCAGACGATACGCGTCGCCAGCGTTCACAAGGAACTGTTGGGACCGTCATACGGCTATGTTCGCGTCAGCCAGTTCACCGACAGCACTTCCCGCGAGCTCGGCCAGGCAGTTGATGAGCTGCAGCATGACAGCAACAGCCTGCTCGATGGCCTGGTGCTCGATCTGCGCAACAATCCGGGCGGCGTTCTGGATGCGGCGGTCGACGTGGCCGACCTGTTCCTCGACTCGGGCCTCATCGTGTCGGCCGATGGGCGCACCGAAGATGCACGTTTCACGCGCTCGGCACACCGCGGGGACATTCTTGACGGCGCCAGCCTGATTGTCCTGGTGAACAACGGCTCCGCGTCCGCCTCGGAAATTGTTGCCGGCGCGCTGCAGGACCATAATCGCGCGCTGGTGCTTGGTAAAGCGACCTTCGGTAAGGGACTCGTACAGACGGTGATGCCGTTGTCGCGTGGCCGGGCCATCAAGCTGACAACGTCGCGCTATTACACGCCGTCGGGCGATTCTATTCACGAAGTCGGCATCACTCCCGACGTGATCGTCGACGACACGCCGGGCTATCCTGATTACAGTATTTCAGGCGTCACCGACCGGGAGGCCGACATGCAGCTGGCCGAGGCACTGGAATACCTGCAGGCCGGCCCTGTGATGCACAGTAAGGCCGAATGACGGCTGCGAAGTTCTGGCTTATAGCCGCGCTGCTGCTGCTGGCGCTGCCGACCGACGCGGGCATGGCGGGGCGCGTCGCCATCATCATAGACGACCTCGGGCACCAGTTGCGCGCCGGACGTCGGGCGATCGCGCTGCCGGGTGACGTCGCTTTCGCATTTCTGCCCGGCACCCCGCAGGCCGCCCGCCTGGCACGACGCGCTTATCGCGACGGCAAGGAGGTGCTGCTGCACCTGCCGCTGCAGGCGGAGCCCGAGGCAGACGTGCCTGACCCGGTAGGCATCACGCTGGACATGAGCCGCAAAGAAGTGGCTGCCGTTTTTGAGGAAGCGCTACGTTCGGTGCCGCACGCTATCGGCGTTAACAGTCATCGCGGCAGCCTGCTGACACGGCACCCGGGGCACATGCAGTGGCTGATGGAAGAAATCCGCGCACGTGACGGGCTGTTTTTTGTAGACAGCTATACAACGCACAAAAGCGTGGCGCTGCAGATTGCTGCAGAAACCAACGTCGGCGCCATCAAGCGAGACGTGTTTCTTGATCCGGACCCTTTGCCGGAAACGGTGGCGCGCGAATTTGCGCGGATGAAAACGCTGGCGCTCCGGCGCGGCACCGTAGTCGCGATTGGTCATCCTCATGAAGCGACGCTGGCGTTGCTCGAGAAGGAGCTGCCGCTACTTGCCGAACACGGAATTGAGCTGGTCAGGCTCAGCCACCTGGTCCCCGGGCGAGTGGTCGGCGGTAAAAATGATGCTGAAGCAGTTGAACTGCAAGGGCTGCAGCCGCTCTAATACCGACACATGCGATCTCTTAACCTCATCTGTTCATTCTGCCGGGCGCTGCTGGTGTCCGCGCTGTTACTGCCGCTTACGGCGCTGGCGAAGGATGTCGCCTGCACCATGCAGTACGAGCCTGTCTGTGGCGCCGATGGGCAGACCTACAGCAATGAATGTGTAGCTCGTGCGGCGGGCGTGGCGGTTGCGACGTCCGGAAGATGCCCTGATGAAGACGCTGGGAGCGATTGTCCGGAAACGTTTGATCCTGTCTGCGGCATCGATGGCAACACCTATATCAACGAGTGTTTCGCCTTGAAGTCGCAGGTTGAGTTAGCCGGCCTGGGCGCGTGCACACCCAATGGGTGCCCGTCATTTCGCGAGCCGGTGTGCGGTATCAACGGACGCACGTTTATCAACCGCTGCGAGGCTGACGCGGAGCGCATTCCAGTGCAGCGCAAGGATGCCTGCGACCCGGACAACTGCCCGAAAGTGGTTGCCCCGGTGTGTGGCGACGACGGCGTTACTTATGACAACGCATGTCACGCCGAGCGCGAGGGTGTGAAGACCTTCAAAGAGGGCATCTGTAACGTACGGCCGTGCCCGCGGCTGTTCGTGCCCGTGTGCGCTTACGACGGCATGACTTACAGCAATGCCTGCCAGGCGGAGCGTCGCGGCGTGCGCATCGAGTACGCCGGCGTATGCGAAAGCCTCGGTCGCAATTGTCCGCGGGATTACTCCCCGGTTTGCGGGATAGACGAGGTCACCTACGACAACGAGTGCCGCCTTGAGAATGCGGGCGTTGACAAAGCCTACGCCGGAGCCTGCATCGGCGATTGATCGGGGTCTGTCCCCTACCAGGCGGGCCGCAGGCGCCCTTCGTCATCCGCGGTGTATGGCATCCACACCAGCCCGGTCAGTGCTACGTGTATATCCGTGCTCTTGGCGCGCACGACAATTTCCTTGAGCTCCTCGTCCTGCGCGTTGAAGGCGGTGTCGAGATCCGCAACTTCCTTCTCCAGCGCCTCGCCCAGTGCGGCGAGATCGGCTTTGACCTTGTCGGCAGTTTCCCGTGCGCGATCGACGTCGGCGGCCTCTTTGCTGGCACCGCCCGCCGTCTTGATGGCAGAGCCAATCTTCGTCGCCGTGGTGGTGGAAAGTTTCTTCCGGCCCAGAACCGCGCCGAGGATTGCCGTGCCGAACGAGATGGCCGTGTCGAGTTTCTTTTTGGTTGACTGCTCTTTCTCGCGGGAGATGGCCTGCTCGGCGCGCATGAGGCGGTTCTCCAGGGTCGTTACCTTGCCGGCATAACGCTTGCGTATCGCGGCGATGGCGAGGTCGCGATTCTCGCTGGCGGCATCCTGCAGGCGCGCACGGAAGTCGCCCTCGGTTTCGGTGGCCGTCGACGTGAGCTTGAATCGCTTACTGTTGAAAAGGGTGATGTTCTCGTTTTGCCGCAGCCAGCGGCTGTAGTCTTTACCCCAGCCGGCATAGTTCTTCGGGTCGCTCGCCGCTGTCGGGCAGTCGGCGTAGCTGGCGTCCGCTTCGCCTTTATCAAGGAGATCATCGGCTGCGATCTCGAGTGCTTCGCTGTTGCTCCAGTCGATCTCGACCGGCCCGTCTTCAAACTCCACGGCATGCACGACCTTGCGCTCATCTTCGATGTTGTAACGGGCGCTGGTAAAGACCACTTCGCCGGCGCCGATCAGGCGTGGATGATAAACAAGCTCATCGGCACTGGTCGCCGGCAGGAAATACTGCGGAACGGAGGGTGGTAACGCCGGCGCGGTTGCTTTGGCCTTCTTCTTTGGTATCGATGCGGCCTGGGCGACTTTCGCCACGGCAGCCCTTGCCTTCGACATCAACGTGCGAATGTGATCGCGCGTCAGCGGTCCTGCCAGGTATGACATCACCCAGCGCGTGTCAAAAACGACCGCCTCGTCTTCGTGCACGTTGTGCAGCAGGAAGCGCCGCTTGCCAAGCCCGGCGATCGTGCGCTCCATTACCTGCTTGTCAAACTTGCCGCCGCTGGCGCCCTCGAGACCCTCCATGACGCGCGCTTTGTCGCGCTCCGTTTGCAGCCGTCCGATGAACCACGTGCCGGTATTCGACAATCCCTTGTAGTCGAGATCGACCGGGTTTTGCGTCGCCAGCACCAGGCCGAGTCCGTAGGCGCGCGCTTGCTTCAATAGCGTCAGGAACAGGTTTTTCGATGGCGGGTTTGCCACGGGCGGCATGTAGCCGAAGATCTCGTCCATGTAGAGAATAGCGCGCAGGCTCGAGGTGCCCTGCTGGGCGCGCATCCAGGCGATCAGTTCGTTCAGCAGCATCGAAACGAAGAACATGCGCTGCGCATCGTCGAGATGCGCGATCGACATGACGGAAATGCGCGGCTTGCCCTCCTCTGTGTACAGGAGGTTCTTGGCATTCAGCGGCGTGCCCTGCATCCAGGCTTCGAAGCCGGGTGCCGCGAGCAGATTGTTCAGACTCATTGCAAGCTCGAAGCGATCCTTCGCGGGGAAGAACGAATCGAGATTCATCACGCCGACCTTGGTGATCGGCGGATTCTGAATTTCACCGATCAGCCCCGCGACGTCGAGACTGCGACCCTCACGCCAGGCGTTATCGAGCAGCTTCGAGATCAGGATATGGTCCCGGCTCGCGACCGGGTCAGCGTCGATGCCGAGCAGTGTCAGGATGCCGGTCGCGGTGGACTGCACGCGCTCGCGATAGAGGTCGACGTCATCGATCAGCGCCTGGTCGGGCGCGCTGAATGACTGCAGTACCGACACGGGCAGGCCTGAATTGCTGCCCGGCGTGTAGATGGCCATATCGACGTTTTTGCGCAGCTGCTCGATACGCGCGCCGTCCTGGCCCCACTCGCCCAGCC
>JBATID010000216.1:0-10309 GCA_049667545.1 Woeseiaceae bacterium | reverse complement strand
AGCTGCGAACCCACTCCGCCAGCGCCCAGGCGGCCGGCCCGACGAAAAGCAACAGCGCCGGTTCGCCCTGAGAGAGTCGACAAATCAGCCAGCCGGCGCTCGACACGATCGCTGCCATTAGCAGGGCCAGGCCGATCATGAGCAGTAACGCTATCCACAGCGCCGCCTGCCCGTACACGTGCACCGAGATGTAGATCCAGTAAGTCCCGGTCAGGAACATGCCAAAACCAAACCAGAAAGCGTGCGCTTGTGCATCGCGCGGCGATGTGATCAGGCAGACAAACAGCAGCGGCAATAACAGGAGCGGCGCCAGCAGGGAGAAGCCGAACGGTGCAAACCCCAGCGGCATCGCGGCGCCGAGCAAGAACACGACGAGGCGGCTGAGGGCTGGTTGGTCAGCAGGAAACCGGTAGACAAAATGCGGGTCTTTCGCCACCCCGTCAATCGTCGTGTCGTTGCACTTGCAGCGCGTCGATACGGCGTCGGTCAGCCCGAATCACGGCGAATTCGAAGCCGCCATGTTCCACTTTCTCACCACGCCGCGGCAGGCGTCCGAGTACGTGCATGACAAGCCCGCCAATCGTGTCGTACTCCTCGTCGACCAGTTCACAGTCGAAATATTCATTGAAGTCTTCGATGCGCGTCAGTGCACGAACGGCGAAACTCGGTTTGCCATTGCGATCACCGTCCGGTCGAATGAACTCTGCCTCTTCGTGATCGTGCTCATCGTCAATCTCCCCGACGATCTCCTCGAGCACGTCTTCAATGGTCAGCAATCCGGCAACACCGCCGTATTCGTCAACGACAATAGCCATATGATTGTGACTGGCACGAAACTCCTTGAGCAGCGCGTTCAGCCGTTTTGATTCCGGGATGACAGCGGCAGGGCGCAACAGCTTCCGGATGGTGACGTCCTTCGCTTCGTCGCTGCCGAAATAACGCAGCAGGTCTTTCGCCAGCAGGATGCCGAGGACCTCGTCGCGATCCTCACCGATGACGGGGAAGCGCGAGTGACCGGAATCGACGATCATGGCAAGCGTCTCGTCGAAGTCCTGCCCGATGTCGATGACGACCATCTGTGAGCGCGGCACCATGACCTCACGCACCTGCGTTTCAGAGACCTCGAGCACGCCGGCAAGCATGCTCCTTTCTTCGGCATCAAGCTCAATTTCGGATTGAATGAATGTCTGGATTTCGTCGCGGCTCAAGGGTTCACCCGTGATTGCACGCTTGATGCGTGCGACCATGCCGGGAGAGCCTGAGCCGCCGGTACTTGGCGGTTTGTCGTTCATAATTCCGAATTCTATCAGTTATTTAGCTGGATGCTCTATACGGATTGGCAACACCGTGCCGCGCCAGCACCTGCTGCTCGAGGGCTTCCATGGTCGCCGCCTCGCTATCGACCTGGTGATCATAGCCAAGCAGGTGCAGGGTGCCGTGAACGAGCATATGTGCCCAGTGATCGTTGAGGTGCTTGCCCTGCTCGGCTGCCTCGCGACGCACCACGGATGCGCAGACAACGATATCGCCGAGAAAATTCCCGGCAGCGGCCGGCAAGCCCTGAATTTCGCCGATCGGAAAGGACAGCACGTTGGTGGGCACGTCTTTTTGCCGATGCTCGCGATTCAGTGACTGCATTTCCTGAGCGTCGACGACGCGCACCGCCAGTTCTGCGTCTTGCGGCGGCTCGGGCACCGCCTCCAGAGCGCGCCGCACCCAGTCGGTGATCTCGTCAATCGAGGGAACGGTTTCATCGTCACTAACGATCTCAACGTCAATGACTGGCCGGCTGGCAGACATGATATCGAGTCAGCCCTCGCGTTCGGCGTCTTCGTAAGCCTTCACGATGCGCTGTACGAGTTCATGCCGCACCACGTCTTTGCGCGTGAAGGCCGTAAACGCCACACCCTGCACACCCTCCAGTACTTTGGCCGCATGCTTCAGGCCGGACTGCTTGTCACTCGGCAAATCGATCTGCGTGATATCGCCGGTGACTACCGCGCGCGAACCAAAACCGATACGTGTCAGGAACATTTTCATCTGTTCGACACTTGTATTCTGGGCCTCATCGAGAATGACGAATGACTCGTTCAATGAACGGCCTCGCATGAAGGCGAGAGGCGCTATTTCGATGACATTCCGCTCTATCAGGCGAGTCACGCGCTCTGCACCGATCATGTCGTACAACGCGTCGTACATTGGCCGCAAGTACGGATCAACTTTTTGCGATAAATCGCCGGGCAGAAAACCAAGCCGCTCACCCGCCTCGACCGCCGGTCGCACCAGCACGATGCGGCGAACCTGCTCGTTTTCGAGCGCGTCGACAGCGCAAGCGACGGCGAGGTACGTCTTGCCGGTTCCCGCCGGTCCGATACCGAAGGCGAGATCATGTGTCTGGATATCGCGCAGGTAGCCGGCCTGGTTGGCACCGCGCGCACGTATTAACTTGCGGCGCGTCTGAATGCTGATCAGCGCATCATCGCTCTCGGTCCCGTCGCCTGGCACCAGCGCCGCCGCGTCGTCATCGTTCATAAAAGATTCCTGCAACATCATGTGCACTCGCTCCGGATCAAGGCGTTCGCTATCGGTCATCTCGAACAATGACAACAAGACATCGCCACCCACTGTGGCGGCGCCCGGCTCGCCGGTGACGCGAAAACGATTACCGCGACTGGCGATTTCAACATTCAGGCGACGCTCGATCTGGCGAAGATGTTCATCGAACTGTCCGCACAGGTTGGCAAGGCGGCTATTGTCGGCGGGCTCGAGTATGACGTCTCGGGAAATCTGGACAGCATTCAAGATGGGTTTTTGCGACCTCGGTGGAAAATTTGGCTGGTCAGCGTCGCGGCGGGCACGCCGGCATGGGCGGTTCGCATCGCACAGTGTCTATCAGGACAATAGATCATTGCCTCACAGATTACCCTGAAGCCCGGGCCTTTGGAAGTGCCTGCCGGCCGCGCAGCGAATTCGGGAGCGCCTCGGTAATCACCACGTCCACGAACTCGCCGATTGTTGCCGGATCGGCGTCAAAGTTAACCCAGCGATTATTCTCGGTGCGCCCTGCTACCTGCGAGCTGCTTTTTTTGGACAGTTTTTCAACGAGTACACGCTGCGTTGTGCCTACCATGGCCTGGCTAATCGCGAGCGCCTGTTGATTGATCCGCGCCTGCAGTATTTGCAGGCGCTGCTTCTTGATCGCCATCGGCGTGTCGTCAGCAAGACTCGCGGCAGGTGTTCCCGGGCGGGCGCTATAGACAAAACTGAAAGACTGATCGAAGCCGACGTCGGCGATCATGTTCATGAGCGCCTCAAAATCCTTGTCGCTCTCGCCGGGAAAGCCGACAATGAAATCAGAGGAAAGTGATATATCCGGACGCGCGGCACGCAACTTGCGAATCTTCTGCTTGTATTCGAGGATCGTGTGGCCACGCTTCATCGCACCCAGTACCCGGTCGGAGCCGTGCTGCACCGGCAGATGCAGGTAACTGGCAAGTTCGGGCACCTCCGCATAGGCCTGCACAAGGCTGTCCGTGAACTCAACCGGATGCGAGGTCGTAAACCGGATCCGGTCGATGCCTTCGATAGCTGCAACGAGGTAAATCAACGTCGCGAGATCGGCAACCTCACCATCGTGCATCGGCCCACGATAAGCGTTGACGTTTTGTCCCAGCAGGTTGACTTCGCGCACGCCCTGGCTCGCGAGGCTTGCGACCTCGGCAATAACATCATCGAAAGGACGGCTGATTTCCTCGCCACGGGTGTATGGCACAACACAAAAACTGCAGTACTTGCTGCAGCCTTCCATAACGGAGACGAACGCCGTCGGTCCCTCAGCGCGTGGCTCAGGTAGTCGGTCGAATTTTTCGATTTCCGGAAACGAAATATCAACGACTGACGCCCGGGACTTTTCGGCACTGTCGAGCAGCTCCGGCAACCGGTGCAGCGTTTGTGGACCAAACACCACGTCGACAAACGGTGCACGAGCTGTAATGCCGTCACCTTCCTGGCTGGCGACACAGCCGCCGACACCGATTCTCAGCTGCGGATTTTTTTCCTTGAGCTTGCGCCAGCGGCCCAGTTCGGAGAAAACCTTTTCCTGCGCTTTCTCGCGTATCGAGCAGGTATTGACCAGCAGCAGATCGGCATCACCAGGATTATCGGTCAGCTCATAACCATGCGACACGCGCAGGATGTCCGCCATCTTGTCCGAGTCATACTCGTTCATCTGGCAGCCCATCGTCTTGATGAATAACTTCTTGCTCATAGTCGTATTATAGTCGCAGTCTAACCTGTCGCCTGGATTGACACCCTGGTGTTCTGACCTCAGCGGATGAACCCCATGCTCTCGAGCTTCACGAGGATGCGATGGGCGGCAAGGTCGGGCGAAATGTCGATCGTGTCGATGACCATCTCGGCATTCTCCGGCGTCTCGTATGGATCGCTGATGCCGGTAAACTCCTTGATCTTGCCGGCGCGCGCCAGTGCGTACAGGCCCTTGCGATCGCGTTTTTCGCACTCCTCGAGCGAGGTCGAGACGTGGATCTCCAGGAAGCCGCCCACCGGTGCAATCGTCTCACGTACGTGCCGCCGCACGGACGCATACGGCGCAATCGGCGCACAGATCGCGATGCCGCCATTTTTCGTGATCTCGCTGGCGACGTAACCGATGCGCTTTATGTTGAGATCGCGGTGCTCCTTGGAGAATCCGAGCTCTGAAGAGAGGTTCTTGCGCACGATGTCGCCGTCGAGCAGGCTGACGTGACGACCGCCGATCTCCATCAGCTTCGCCATCAGCGCGTTGGCGATAGTGGACTTGCCCGAACCGGACAGGCCGGTGAAGAACACCGTAAAGCCCTGCCGGTCGCGCGGCGGGTGCGTCCGACGCAGCTCAGCCACTACGTCGGCGAACGAGAACCACGCGGGAATTTCAAGACCTTCCTGCAGGCGCCGTCTGAGCTCGGTACCGGAGATGTTGAGGGTCTGGTCAGCGTCGGTGGCTTCATCAATCGGGATGTACTGCGCGCGGTTCTCCGCGTACACCATCATGCGAAACGGCACCATCGTGATATCGAGTTCGTCAGCATGCTCCTGCAACAGCTCCTGGGCGTCGTAAGGCCCGTAGAAGTCCTTGCCATCGCTGTCCTGGCCGGGGCCGGCATGATCGCGACCGATGATGATGTGCGTGCAGCCGTAGTTCTTGCGGATGATGGCGTGCCACAGTGCCTCGCGCGGCCCGCCCATGCGCATCGCCAGCGGCAGCAGCGACAGCATGCTGGTCTGCTCCGGGTACTGCGTCAGCAGGTGCTCGTAGCAGCGCACCCGGGTGTAGTGATCGACATCCCCGGGCTTGGTCATACCAACCACCGGGTGAATCAGCAGGTTAGCCTCGACGTCGCGCGCCGCGCGCAGGGTGATCTCCTGGTGCGCCCGGTGCATCGGGTTACGCGTCTGGAAAGCGACGACTTTTCGCCAGCCAAGTTTCTTGAAGCGACTCCGCAGCTCTGCCGGCGTATCGCGCAGGTGCTTGAAGTCATAGTGCATCGGCGCTTCGATGCCAGTGAGCTTGCCGCCGACATACACCGGGTTGGCGACATGCCTGAGATAGTGCACCGCCGGGTGCTTGTCATCGTTCGTGCCGTAGACCGCTTTCGCCTCAGCCTCTTTGTCGGGCGTCCAGATGTCACCGACTTCGAGCGTCGCGACGATCACACCCTCGAGATCGCGCAGCGCCACTTTATCGCCGGACGACAGGTCAGCAGCAAACGCTGCGCTGACATCCAGCGTGATCGGCATCGGCCACAGCACGCCGTTCACAAGGCGCATGCCATCGAGCACGGCCGCGTAATCATCGCGGTTCAGGAAGCCCTCGAGCGGCGAGAACGCGCCGTTTAAGATCAGCTCGATATCGCAGAGCTGCCGCTCGGTTAAATCCCACGAGGGATAATCGCCCGCCGCCTGCTTCTCCGCCGCGGCGGCCTGACCCTGCAAGTACAGGTTCTTCAGTGCACCGCCGTGTGGTTCCTTAAACGCGCCCATTATGTCAATCCTTGTCTGACTAAATTGAGAAAGCCGCGCCTACCGGGAGGTAGCGCGGCTTGCCAAAACAACCTTTAGAAAAAGTTGCCTAAAACGGAATATCGTCGTCGAACTCTTCCGGACCCGGCTGCGGCGGCGCGCTATCACCACCACCTTTACTGCCGCCCTGACCACCCTGGCCGCCGCCCTGCGAGCGTCCACCACCGAAGTCGCCTCCGCCGCTGCCGCCGCGGCCACCGAGCATCTGCATCTCGTCCGCAATGATCTCGGTGGTGTAACGGTCGTTGCCGTCCTGGCCCTGCCACTTGCGCGTGCGCAGCTTGCCCTCGATATAGACTTGCGAGCCCTTGCGCAGGTACTCGGCAGCGATTTCCGCCAGGCGATTGAACATCGCGACGCGATGCCATTCGGTGCGGTCCTTTTGTTCGCCGGTCTGCTTGTCCTTCCACGACTCGTTGGTAGCAACCGTGAAGTTGGTAACGGCTGCGCCGCTCGGCATGTAGCGCGTCTCGGGATCCTGTCCGAGGTTACCAACGATGATGACTTTGTTTACTCCGCGGGCCATATCGGTCCCCTGTCTTGAATGCGATTATCGGTAGATGCCCGCCGCTGTGGCAGCGAGGGGGGCCTATTGTAGAGCCTGAGGGGCCAAAAGCTACCCCGATTTCTGCACGATTAGCGGCGAATTCGGCCGAAACCCTGCATCGCGAGCCAGATCGCCGCCAGCAGTGCGCAGACGAAGAACACATCCGCTGGCCGGCCCTGCCCCAGAAAGCGCCCGCCGATCAGTCCTCCGGAAAACGCGCCGAGAAACTGGGCGCTGGAAAACACGCCCAGGGATGCGCCCCGCACGTCGTCCTCGGCCAGTATCGAAAGGCGCGCAGGAAGCCCCGCCTCGAGAAAATTGAAGCCGCCAAAATACGCAACGAGAGCAATGAAAACGGGCGTCGTGGAGAACCCGATAAACGTCAGGGACAGCTGCGCCCCGAGAATCAGCGTCACTGCGATGCCGATCAGCCGACCCCGCCCGCGATGCTCATCACGGATGATCAAAGGCACCGTGATCAGCAAAGACAACAGCAGCGCACCGACATACATCTTCCAGTGATCGGACAGGGCCATGCCAAGGCGGTCAAATAACAGGAACGGCAACGCGACGAAGGTCGCCGTCATGATCGTGTGGAGCAGGAAGACGTAGAAATCAAGCTGCAGGAGATCGGCCCGAAAAGCGGGCACCAGGCTCCAGCTTTCGCGCCGCACAGGACGGGAAATACTGGGCAAAAGGCCAAGCAACAGGCCCGCCGCTACCGCGAGTGCGGCCGCCATCCAGAACAGTGACTTGACGCCAAACTGTGCCGCAATCAGTGGACCTGCCACCATCGCAACCATGAAAGAAAAACCGATGCCGACACCGAAAATCGCCATCGAGCGCGTTCTGATTTCCTCGCGAGTCGCATCCGCAATGAGCGCTGTCAACGTCGCCGATATCGCGCCGGCGCCCTGCAGCAGGCGACCCGCGATGACGCCGTAGATGGAATCGCTGAGCGCGGCAAGCACGCTGCCCGCCGCGAAAATGCCAAGCCCCAGGAGAATGACCGGAATTCGGCCGATCCGATCGGACAACGCGCCGAGGGGAATCTGAAAGCCGGCCTGCGTCAGGCCATAGGCCCCAACCGCCAAACCAATCAGCAGTGGCGTGGCCTTGTCGAGGCCCGCGGCGTACAGCGACAGCACCGGCAGGAGTGCGAACAGTCCAAACATCCGAATGATCGCAATCAGCGCAACCACACCGACAGACCGGCGCTCCGATGCGTTCATGGCAATAGTGTTGTCGCGGCTCTCTGAGCTCACAGTGAGGGTTCCTTTGCGCGACAGATGCGCGGCGGCGTATATTAGCAGGTTGTTCCGCGAACCCTGAATACTCAATATGAAGTCCACGAACCGCTGCATCCGCATTGCCGGCGCACGCACACATAATCTCCGCAATATCGATCTGACTTTGCCGCGGGACAAGTTGATCGTGCTGACGGGACTATCGGGGTCAGGCAAATCCTCACTCGCCTTCGACACGATTTACGCGGAAGGCCAGCGCCGCTACGTGGAATCACTCTCCGCCTATGCCCGCCAGTTTCTCTCGATGATGGAAAAGCCGGACGTCGATCATATCGACGGACTGTCGCCCGCGATCTCGATCGAACAGAAGTCCACCTCGCATAACCCGCGCTCTACGGTCGGCACGGTAACGGAGATATACGATTACCTGCGCTTGCTGTTCGCGCGCGCCGGCACGCCGCGCTGTCCTGATCATGGCATCACACTCGAGGCGCAGACGGTCAGCCAGATGGTCGATCACGTGCTCGAGCTGCCCGAGGGCACGCGGCTGATGCTGCTGGCTCCCGTCGTTGCCGATCGCAAAGGTGAGCACGTGAACCTCATGGCCGACCTGCAGGCACAGGGCTTCGTGCGCGCCCGCATCAATGGCGAGATCTACGAACTGGCTCAGCCGCCGGCGCTGGACCTGCGCAAGAAGCACAACATCGACGCGATCGTCGATCGCTTCAAGGTAAAGGACGAAATGCGGCTGCGACTCGCCGAGTCGTTTGAAACCGCGCTGCGGCTGGCGGATGGTGTTGCCCGCATCGCATGGATCGATGACGACACCCAGGAGGAAATCGTCTTCTCCGATCGCTTCGCCTGCAACATCTGCGGCTACAGCCTGACCGAACTCGAGCCACGACTGTTCTCCTTTAACAATCCGAGCGGCGCCTGTGCGGGTTGCGATGGACTCGGCGTCAAGCAGTTTTTTGATCCGGACCGCGTGGTCGTGAACGCCAACCTGTCGCTGGCCGGTGGCGCCATCCGCGGCTGGGATCGCAAGACCACCTATTACTACCAGATGATCCAGAGCCTGGCGTCACATTACGATTTCGATATTGAAACGCCGTTTAACGAGCTGTCAAAAAAGCTGCAGAACGTCGTGCTGTACGGCAGCGGCAAGGAAAAAATCGAATTCTTCTACGCCAATTCGCGCGGCATGCAAATCAAAAAGCACCATCGCTTCGAGGGCGTGTTGCCCAATCTCGACCGCCGTTACCATGAGACCGAGTCCGGCGCCGTACGTGAAGAGCTCACAAAATTCCTCAACAGCCACGCGTGCCCGGAATGCGACGGCACGCGCCTGAATCGGACGGCAAGAAACGTGTTCATCGCGGAGCGTTCGCTACCGGAGATTACCGCCCTCTCCATTGGACACGCGCGCGAGTTCTTCGAACAATTGAAACTCGACGGCTGGCGCGCAACCGTCGCCGAGAAAATCGTCAAGGAAATCAGCGAGCGCGTTGGCTTCCTCTCGGACGTCGGACTGAACTACCTGTCGCTTGATCGCAGCGCCGAGACGCTGTCCGGGGGTGAAGCCCAACGCATTCGGCTCGCCAGCCAGATCGGATCGGGCCTGGTCGGTGTCATGTACATTCTCGATGAGCCGTCCATTGGCCTGCATCAGCGCGACAACAAGCGACTGCTCGGCACGCTGACGCACTTACGGGATATCGGCAACACGGTGATTGTCGTCGAACACGATGAAGAGGCCATCCGGTCAGCCGACCACGTCGTCGATCTTGGTCCCGGCGCCGGCGTGCACGGCGGCCAGATCGTTGCGCAAGGTACGCCGGCACAAATCCAGAAGGAGCCGCGCTCGTTGACGGGCCCGTACCTGTCGGGGCAGCGCGCAATCGCTGTGCCCGAAAAGCGCACACCAGCCGATCCCAAGCGAAATATCGAGATCCTCGGCGCGTCCGGCAACAACCTCTGCAGCATCGATGCCTTTATTCCAGTGGGCCTGATGACGTGCGTTACGGGCGTTTCCGGTTCGGGCAAGTCGACGCTGATCAACGACACGCTTTACAAAGCCGTGTCCGAGGAAATCAATCGCGCCAGTCGCAGCCCGGCACCGTTCAAGAAGATTCGCGGTCTGCAGCATATTGACCGCGTCATCGACATCAGCCAGAGCCCGATCGGGCGCACACCGCGCTCCAACCCGGCGACTTACAGCGGCTTGTTTACGCCGATCCGTGAGCTCTTTGCCGGCACGCAGGATGCGCGTTCGCGCGGCTACATGCCAGGACGTTTCAGCTTTAACGTCAAGGGCGGTCGCTGCGAAGCCTGCCAGGGCGACGGCGTCATCAAGGTGGAGATGCACTTCCTGCCCGACATCTACGTGCCCTGCGACGTCTGTAAGGGCAAGCGCTACAACCGCGAGACCCTGGACATC
>JBATID010000215.1:0-1813 GCA_049667545.1 Woeseiaceae bacterium | reverse complement strand
TGACGTCAAGGACGTTCTCCTGCTTGACGTTACGCCGCTGTCACTCGGTATCGAGACACTCGGCGGTGTAATGACGAAGCTGATCACCAAGAACACGACAATTCCAGCGAACGCGGAGCAGGTGTTCTCGACGGCGGATGATAATCAAACGGCGGTGACCATCCACGTGTTGCAGGGCGAGCGCGAGCGCTCGGCCGACAACAAATCGCTGGGTCGATTTGACCTGACCGACATTCCGCCGGCGCAGCGCGGCATGCCGCAGATTGAAGTAAAGTTCGATATTGACGCCAACGGCATTCTGAACGTGTCTGCCAAGGACAAGGCAACCGGCAAGAGCCAGAATATCGTGATCAAGGCGTCCAGCGGTCTAACTGATGACGAGATAGCCCAGATGGTTTCGGATGCAGAGAGCCATGCGGAAGAGGATCGCAAGTTCCGCGAGCTCGTTGACACGCGCAACCAGGCTGATGGTTTGATTCACGCAGCCGAAAAGACGCTGAGCGAGCTGGGCGAAAAGGCATCCGCCGAAGAACGCCAGGCTGTCGAGAACGCGGTCGCGGATCTGAAGACAGCGCTTGCAGGTGACGACAAGGACAAGATCGAGAAGAAGACGGCGGCCCTGGGCGAAGCGTCAAGTGGACTCGCACAGAAGCTTTACGCCGAACAGGCAGCTGATGGTGCTGCGGAAGGGGAAGCTGCGAGCGATGACGGCGTTGTCGATGCGGAGTTTGAGGAAGTGGACAAGGATGATGGGTCCAAGTCCTAGGGACTGACAGCTTGCAGGAAATGTACGGGCGCCGTTCACGGCGCCCGTACTACAGGTGATTATGGCGAAACGCGATTACTACGAAGTTCTTGGGGTCTCGAAGTCGGCGTCCGCTGACGAGATCAAAAAAGCGTATCGCCGACTTGCGATGAAGCATCATCCGGACCGCAACAAGGACGGCGACGGTTCAGAAGCCCGGTTCAAGGAAGCGAAGGAAGCCTACGAGGTCCTGAAGGACACCGACAAGCGCGCGACTTATGATCGCTTTGGTCATGACGGTCTGAAGGGTCCCACCGGCGGTCCCGGCGGATTTGGCGCCGAGGGTTTCGGCGACATTTTTGGTGACGTCTTCGGTGATATTTTTGGCGGTGGCCGACGTTCCGGCGGCGGGCCGCAGGTCTTTCGTGGTGCCGATCTCGGCTACGAGCTGCAGCTCGACCTCGAAAAAGCGGTAGCCGGTGACAGCGTCACAATCGATGTCCCCACGCAGGTTTCGTGTGACACCTGTAAGGGCAGCGGTGCCAAGAAGGGTAGCGAACCGGTCACCTGCTCGACCTGCTCGGGCGTCGGACAGGTGCGCATGCAGCAGGGGTTCTTCTCGATTCAACAAACTTGTCCGGCCTGCAAGGGCGCTGGTACGACGATTGCCGACCCATGCTCGGCCTGCCACGGGCGAGGCAGGGTGCGCAAGACGCGCACTTTGTCGGTGAAGGTGCCGGCTGGTGTCGATGATGGCGATCGTATTCGTCTGTCCGGCGAGGGTGAGGCGGGACGCAACGGCGGGCCTGCCGGCGATCTCTACGTGGAGATTCGCGTAAAGCCTCACAAGATATTCAAGCGCGAAGGCTCGAACCTGTCCTGCGAAGTCCCGGTGAGTTTTGCGACGGCGGCCCTGGGCGGCGAGGTGGAATTACCGACGCTGGACGGCAATGTTTCATTGAAAGTCCCGGCCGGTACGCAGTCCGGCAAGGTTTTTCGCCTGCGCGGTAAAGGCGTGACCACGGTGAGAGACCCACGGCAGGGCGATCTTTTCGCGGAGGTTGCCGT
>JBATID010000214.1:0-2920 GCA_049667545.1 Woeseiaceae bacterium | reverse complement strand
GCCGGCAAGCGCATCCTGCTGGTCGCTCAGCAGGCCGCAGACCAGGACGACCCGCAGCCGGGCGACCTGTACGAGGTTGGCACGCTGGCGACGATCCTGCAGCTCCTCAAGCTGCCGGACGGCACGGTGAAGGTGCTGGTCGAAGGCGGCGAACGTGCGCTGATCGACCGTATCAACGTGACGGACTATTTCTCGGCGGAGGTCTCGCTGCTGCCGGAAGACGATCGCCATGACGAGCGTGAGATCGACGTGCTCGTGCGCTCGATCATCTCGCAGTTCGAGCAGTACGTGAAACTCAACAAGAAAGTGCCGCCCGAGGTGCTGACGTCGCTGTCCGGCATTGACGAGCCGGGACGCCTCGCTGACACCGTCGCCGCGCACATGGCGCTGAAGCTCTCGGAGAAGCAGCGCGTGCTCGAGATTCAGGACATCAAGAGTCGGCTGGAGCAGATTCTCGGCATTATCGAGGGCGAAATCGATGTGCTGCAGATCGAAAAGCGCATCCGCGGCCGCGTCAAGCAGCAGATGGAAAAAAGCCAGCGCGAGTACTACCTGAACGAGCAGATGAAGGCGATCCAGAAAGAGCTCGGCGAGATGGAAGACGCGCCGAACGAACTGGCGGATCTCGAGAACAAGATCGAGAAAGCCGGCATGCCGAAAGAAGCCAAGGAAAAGGCCACCTCGGAACTCAACAAACTAAAGCTCATGTCGCCCATGTCAGCCGAGGCGACCGTTGTCAGGAACTACGTCGACTGGCTGCTGAAAGCGCCGTGGAAAAAACGCAGCAAGGTCTTCAAGGAACTGGCAAAAGCCGAAGAGGTGCTTGAAGCGGATCACTACGGACTTGAGAAAGTCAAAGAGCGCATCCTCGAATACCTGGCGGTGCAGCAGCGCGTCAAAAAGCTGAAAGGTCCGATCCTGTGCCTGGTCGGCCCACCGGGCGTTGGCAAGACCTCGCTGGGGCAGAGCATCGCGCGTGCCACCAACCGCAATTTCGTGCGCATGTCGCTCGGCGGCGTGCGTGACGAAGCAGAGATTCGTGGGCATCGACGCACCTACATCGGTTCGATGCCGGGCAAGATCATCCAGAACCTGTCCAAAACGGGCGTACGCAATCCGCTGTTCCTGCTCGACGAGATCGACAAGATGGCGATGGACTTTCGTGGTGACCCGTCTTCAGCCTTGCTGGAAGTACTGGACCCTGAGCAAAACTCGACGTTTGCCGATCATTACCTCGAAGTCGACTTCGATCTGTCCGACGTCATGTTCGTGTGTACGGCCAACAGCCTGAACATCCCGGCGCCGCTACTCGATCGCATGGAGGTCATTCGCATCCCGGGCTACACCGAGGATGAGAAGACCAAGATCGCGATGCGTTACCTCGTGCCGAAACAGTTGAAGGAAAACGGCCTCAAGGACAAAGAGCTCAAGATCACCGAGCCTGCGGTGCGTGACATCATTCAGCACTACACGCGGGAATCCGGGGTGCGTAACCTGGAACGTGAAATTTCCAAGATCTGTCGCAAGGTCGTGAAGTCACTGTTACTGAAACCCCGCGCGACCCGCGTTACGGTCACGCCAAAGAGCATGGAGAAGTTCCTCGGCGTGCGTCGATTCCGCTTCGGCAAGGCCGAGGACAACGATCAGGTCGGCCAGGTGACCGGGCTGGCGTGGACCGAAGTCGGTGGCGAGCTTCTGACGATCGAGACGGCCGTTGTGCCGGGCAAGGGCAAGCTCACGCATACGGGTCAGCTGGGCGATGTGATGACCGAATCCATCCAGGCAGCGATGACCGTGGTCCGCAGCCGTGCCGCCGTTTTGGGCATCGATGAGGACTTTCATCAGAAGTTCGATGTGCACGTGCACGTCCCTGAAGGTGCCACGCCAAAAGACGGTCCGAGTGCGGGAGTTGGCATGTGTACCGCGCTGGTATCAGCATTGACTAATATTCCCGTCAAAAGCGATGTGGCCATGACCGGCGAGATTACGCTGCGCGGCGAAGTCCTGCCCATCGGCGGCCTCAAAGAGAAGCTGCTGGCCGCCCATCGAGGTGGGATTGGCAAGGTGTTGATCCCCGAAGAAAACGAGAAGGACCTTGCCGAAATACCGAAGAACATCAAGGACAAGCTGACGATTGTTCCAGTGAAATGGATCGATGAAGTCATGCAGCACGCGCTGGTGCACATGCCGTTGCCGGTGGCCAAGTCCAAGGGCGGTAAGGCAGAGGTCAAATCACCGGCAGGCGGCGGAAAATCCAAGGGTGCCGTGCGCCCCCATTGACGCGCTGAAACCCGCGTGGTTACAGGATATTTGACCGTATTTATGCCAGTTGGTATAAGCTATCGGAACCGTTAGTGGTTGCACGGAGACGCTAGCGGCGTATTCAGCGGATTAAGCCAACACGGAAGCTCGCTGGATTGATGACCATTTTTTTAATCAATCAGCAAAGGTGAAAGCATGAACAAAGGGGAACTCATAGACGCGGTAGCAGGTAGCGCCGGATTGTCACGCGCTGACGCAACCAAGGCGGTCGACGCAGTACTCGAAAGCATCACCGGAACACTTTCCAATGGCGGTTCGGTGTCGCTTGTTGGCTTCGGAACTTTCTCTGTTAAGGCCCGCGCGGCCCGTGCCGGACGTAATCCGCGCACCGGAGAAACCATCCAGATTCCGGCCAGTAACGTGCCCGGATTTAAGGCTGGCAAAGGCCTGAAGGATGCCGTAAACTAGCGCGCCCTTCGGGGCAGCAAGCTCTGAAAAAGCTCGTGTTGGGGGGCGTTAAGCCTGCTACCACGGGCTTTCTGGGTGCTTAGCTCAGCTGGTAGAGCATCGCCCTTACAAGGCGAGGGTCGGCGGTTCGATCCCGTCAGCACCCACCAGATTCGGAGCGGTAGTTCAGTTGGTTAGAATACCGGCCTGT
>JBATID010000213.1:0-13264 GCA_049667545.1 Woeseiaceae bacterium | reverse complement strand
TCATGATCCCGTTCGGGCTGTTCAGCTGGAGCCGCTCGATGCGCGTGCAGCCCGCGTGACAGGCCCGTCGGCACCCGCTTCAGCGCTGCAACGCCTCGCCGGTTGGGAGGATGCCAAGAGCGAGCTGCTGCACGGTGGGCTGAGCAATCGAACCTGGTTATTAACGAAAGACGATCAGCGCGCCGTTCTGAAAATCGACGAGCAGGCGCGGAAAGCACCGCTCAATACACGCGCGCAAGAGGCGACCATCCAAACCGCTGCAGCTGAAGCCGGTCTCGCGAACGCGGTCTTTTTCGAAGGCGACGGGCTATTTCTTGCGGCGTATGCGAAAGGCGAGGTATGGTCCATCGCGTCTTTCGAGGAAGACCGAAATCTCGACTTATTGGCCAGCGCTTTGCGGCAAGTGCATGCCCTGCCGCCAACGGGTCGCACGTTCGATGCAGCGTGCGCGGCGCAGCGCTACGCGAACGCGATCGAATTCGATGCGGGCCTTATCGCCCAATGCGTTGCAATTATCGATTCGGTTGGCTTGCCCCGGCAGCTCCGCTTGTGCCACAACGACCTGGTGGCTGAGAATATTCTCGCAACCCCGAAAATCAGGTTTCTCGACTGGGAGTACGCTTGCGATAACGACCCGTTGTTCGATCTGGCCACCGTGGTTGAGCATCACGGCCTGGACGAGCGTCAGGCGGCGCGGCTGCTCGATGTGTATTTCGATGGCGACGGCGATGCGCAATTTGCCGCGCTGCGCGAGCAGCAGCGCCTGTACCGAGCGTTGCTCTGGTTATGGCTGGCGGCACGTCCCGACACGACGCAGCAGGAATTACGACAGGCCGCTCAGCGTCTGACTACCAGCTATTCCTGAGCTCTCGGAGTTTCAAAAAGACCGCTTTGGTATCCGGACGATCGCCCAACTCAGGGTACTCCTGGGCCAGTTTGGCTATGAGGGTCGGACTGTCGAGCCGGAAGAATGTATTGATCTCTCGCTCCTCGGCCAGCGTTGTGACCTTGGCGTTGTCAGGGTCCTGATCCCTGAACAGAGCGAGCATACGCTGCGCCGCGCCATTGTCAGGCTCGCGATCCAGCGTAAACGCAAGGTTGTTGAGCAGGTAGTCATGTCCGGGGTAGATCAGCGTGTTGTCTCCCAGGCGAACAAGCTGCTCTTCGAAGGTCGCAAACAGCTCCTCGGGATGGCCACCGTTATGACAGTTGCCTGCGCCCGCGTTAAACAACGTGTCGCCACTGAACAGGGCGGGCTGCTCGGTTTTCGATAACAGGCAGATATGGCTCATGGTATGGCCCGGTGTGTCGAGGCATTCAAGCTCCACCGATTTGCCGACCTTGATGATATCGCCGGCGCCGACACCGATGTCCATGTTTGGGATCCGCTTGCCGGCATTCCTGTGCGCAATGACCTTTGCGCCGGTCGCCTTGACGACGCCTTTGTTACCGCCAATGTGGTCGCCGTGCTCGTGGGTGTTGAGAATCTTGGTAATGGACCAGTCGCGATCTTTGGCAACGGCCAGGCACTTGTTGAAATCGAGCGGGTCGATCGCCAGCGCGTCACCGGTCTCCGGGCAGGCTATCAAGTAGTTGAAGTTGCGGTAGGCGTTACCGGTCCATATTTGCTCGACAATCATTGCGGTAGTGCCTCCGCAGCGGCGTCGAATACTCGTTTGCCACCAACCCAGGTTTGCAGGACACGAATGTCATCGATCTCATCTACGGGAACTTCAAAATAGTCGCGGTCGATGACAATAAAGTCAGCCCACTTGCCGGGTTCCAGGCTACCCAGCCGGTCCTCCTGATGGGCCGCATAAGCTGCGGCCAGCGTGAATGAGTGCAGCGCCTCGATTCTTGTCAACGCCTGGTCCGGGTACCAGCCACCGGCCGGTTGCCCGTCCCGGTCCTGTCGTGAGATTGCCGCGTACAGGCCGTGGAAAGGATTGGATAACTCGACCGGAAAATCCGAACCGCTGGCGATGACGGCGCCGCTATCAAGTAACCGACGCCAGGCGTAACCACCGCGTATGCGTTCCGGGCCAACGCGATCTTCGGCCATGTTTTTGTCACTGGTTGCGTGCGTGGGTTGCATGGAGGCAATGACGCCCAGTGCGGCGAAGCGCGGAATGTCGTCGAGCGCGATGATTTGTGCATGCTCGACGCGGTTGCGCAAGGTTGATCGCTCGCCGCCCTGCGCGCGTGCAAAGGCGTCAAGTGCCATGCGATTGCCCCGGTCGCCGATTGCGTGGATACCGACCTGGAAGCCCATGCCGTTGGCCTTGGCAACAAAAGCATTCAACTCGTCCTCGGTCCAGAACGCCAGGCCCCTGTTTTCAGCGTCGTCGGAGTAGGGCTCGAGCAAGGCTGCACCTCGACTGCCAAGCGCACCATCGGCGAACAATTTGATCGCAGTGATATCCAGCCGATCATCACCAAGACCACGCAGTGGTTTACCAACTGCGTCGAGGACGTCGCCTGCGCCACGGAGCATTGCGTAGATACGCAGGTTGAGTTCATCCATATCTGCCATCGATAAATAAACCTCGACATTGGGGAGGCCGACGCCGGCATCGTGGACGCCGGTGATGCCCTCCGCGACGAGACTGTCGATTGCTGTTTTTATGGCTCGGCGATAATCGTCCTTGTCCGGTTCGGGAGTGTGACGGCCGACGAGTGACATTGCAGTGTCAATCAATACACCGGTTGCGTGGCCGTGCTGGTCGCGGATGATCTTGCCGCCGACCGGGTCCGGCGTGTCGTCGTCGATGCCCGCAATGCGCAGCGCCGCCGAATTCGCCCAACCAGCATGCCCGTCAATCCGCCGTAGCCAGACCGGACGATCACTGACGACCGCATCGATGTCGGCTGCCGTTGGAAACTTCTGGACTGGCCACAGGACCTGGTTCCAGCCGCGACCCTGTATCCAGCGAACGTTCGGATTGCGCTCCGCGTAGTCACCTATGCGTTTCGTTGCCGCGGCGCGACTTTGCACGCCAACCAGGTCGAGCGTGCTTTTGGCAAACCCCAGTCCGTAAACGTGCGCATGCGCATCGATGAGCCCGGGCAAGATAGTCCTGCCGCCGACATCGATGACGCTTGCCGGGTCCTGATCGCCAGGCAGGTCCTCGCCACCGACCGCGAGGATCTTGCCATCGTCGCCGATGACCATCGTCGAAAACTGCTGGAGACCCCACGCGGTCGACGTATAGCCATTGGCATTCGTCAGTACCGTTTCCGCGCCGGCTGTTGCGGGAATGATTGCGAAGAGAGCGATATAACTAACTGTTTTTAATAAATAATATTTCATTTTAGTTCCGTGTGACTGCCGCAGCCTTTGTCTCGGCGAACACGCCTGTGGGGGTGCGCGGCAACAGCCGACACGATAACATTGATCTCTTTTGCACGTAGCGTGTCAAACGTGCAGCCTGAAACCGGGTGGAGCGCTTTACATGAGAACTATGAATTCGGGTTTGTCGGCCTGGTTGCTGACAATGGCCGTCGCGGCACTGCTTGCCGCCTGTGGCAGCAAGCAGGAAACAGGCACGCCGGCGGAGTCGAACAGTGCGGCCGACGCGACGGTAGCATCGGACAAGATCTTCGACATACCGTACCTGATGCGCGACTTGGATAACGGTTTGCGCGTCATCATTGTACCGACTGACTATCCGGATATCGTGTCCATCCAGATCCCGGTCCAGACCGGTTCTCGAAACGAAGTCGAGCCGGGCAAGTCTGGCTTCGCGCACTTTTTCGAGCACATGATGTTTCGCGGAACCGAAGCGTACCCATCGGACGTCTACGCTGACATTCTGAAAAAAGCGGGCGCCGATCAAAATGCGTACACAACGGCCGACTACACCAACTACCACATCACGTTCACCAAGGCTGATCTTGAAAAGGTGATCGAACTTGAGGCCGATCGTTTTCAACGCCTGAAATACACCGAGGAACAGTTCCGCACGGAAGCACTGGCCGTCAAGGGGGAGTACCTGAAGAACTTCTCGAACCCGATCCTGAAACTGTTCGAGCGAGTCGGCGCCCTGATGTTCTCCGCGCACACCTACAAGCATACGACGATGGGCTTTATTGAAGACATTGAGGTAATGCCCGATCAAATGGAGTACGCCAGGCTGTTCTTCGATCGCTGGTACCGGCCGGAGAAGACCGTCGTGATTCTCGCCGGCGACCTCGACGCCGAAGAAACCTTTGCGCTGGTCAAGAAATATTGGGGTGACTGGAAGCGCGGTGACTACGACGTAGATATCCCGGTTGAGCCGCCGCTGGACGGTCCCAGGTACGAACATCTGCAGTGGGAAGGACCGACACAGCCGTGGTACGTCGTGGCGTATCGGGGCCCGGCCTACGTCCCTACTGAAAAAGACATGCCGGCGCTTGACCTGGTTTCATCGATATACCTGTCAGAGTCTTCGGCTTTGTATCGCAAGCTGGTTATCCAGGAGCAGGTGGCCGATCAGCTGTTCGGTTATTTTCCCGATCAGAAGGATCCCGGCCTGCTGATGATTGCGGCGCGACTGACGGATGTCGACAATGCCGCCAATGTTCGCGATTCAATCAATGCCACGCTCGTCGAGGCGCGTACGCAGCTGGTTGCTGACAGCAAGGTCGAGGAAACCAAGTCGCGACTGCGCTACGGCTTCACCGCGAACCTCGACAACTCTACCGGTATCGCCGCAATGCTCGCCCGGGTCGTGCACTTCTCACGAACGCCCGAAACGATCAATCAGGTTTATGAAACCTATGCATCGCTGACAGCAAGCGATGTTCGTGACATGGCAAACAAGTACTTTGTAGACAGCCAGCGGGTCACGTTTACATTATCGAACGACGCGAGCATTGCGGGCATTGATGGCAAGGCATCGGTCGATTCGCTGGTCGCCGCGGCAGGCATGGCCGACGCGCCCGCAGAGACAGTCCGGCCTGCAACCGCTGCGACACTGCCCGCTGTGAACACGGCCGACGCCGTGCCGGTCGCGTTCGTCACCAACCCGTCGTCGACCTCACCGCTGGTCGATGTCGCTTTCCTCATCAACACGGGTGCCGGCTTCGATCCCGATGGCAAGAAGGGGCTGGCAGCCCTTACGGCCGCGATGATTTCGGACGGTGGCTCACAAGCCATGTCGATCGAGGAGATCAATGAGGCAATGTACCCGATTGCGTCAGGCTTCGGCGCGCAGGTCGACAAGGAAATGACCCGCTTGTCGGGCCAGGTGCACAAAGACAATCTCGATGCCTGGTACCAGTTGGTTCGCGGTCAGCTGTTGTTCCCGGCCTGGTCGGACAGCGACTTTACGCGCATCAAGACGCAGCTGATCAATGCAATCCGCACGGATCTCGTCAGCAACAACGATGAGGAGTTGGGCAAGGAGGTACTGTATGCGGCGACCTACGGCAGCGAGCACCCGTACGGTTCGTATAACCTGGGCAACGTCAGCGATCTCGAAGCGCTTACGCTGGATGACGTCAAGGCGTTCTACCGGTCGAATTACACGGTCGCCAATATTACGGTTGGCCTCGCCGGTGGCTACCCTGATGGCTTTCCGGAGGCGATCGGTAACGACTTGCAGAAATTGCAGGCGGGCGAGCGCCTGGAACTCGCCGTGCCTTTGGCTCCGTCTCCGGATGGCCGAGCGGCACTACTGGTCGAAAAAGAAACGCCGGCCGTCGCCGTCTCGTTCGGCTTCCCGATCGAGTTGAAACGCGGGGACCCGGACTGGGTTGCGCTGTGGCTGGTGCGCAGTTACTTTGGCGAGCACCGCAGCTTCAATGGTCATCTCTACCAGCGAATACGCGAGGCGCGCGGCATGAACTACGGGGACTACGCGTACATCGAGTACTTCCCGCGCGGCATGTTCCTGACGCGGCCGGATACTAACCTCGGCCGCCAGCAGCAGATTTTCCAGGTGTGGCTGCGGCCGCTGCGCGATAATAACAATGCCCATTTTGCGACCCGCGCCGCCGTGTTCGAGCTGCAAAAACTGATCGAAGAGGGCATTAGCGAATCGGACTTCGAGACGACACGCGCGTTTCTCTCGAAGTACGTCAGCCTTTTGATGGACGGACAATCACGGCAGCTCGGTTACTCGCTCGATAGTCGTTACTACGGGATGGATAATTTTGCCGATTACGTTCGTGACGGCCTGGACAAACTGACGTTGGCCGATGTCAATCGCGTCGTTCGCGAAAACCTCCAGACGGAGAATATGCAATTTGTGTTCGTCACCAAAGATGCTGCGGATCTCCGGCAGCGGCTGATTTCTGATCAGGCCTCACCGACAACGTATGATGCCGACAAGTCCCGGGACCTGTTGGACGAGGACGCGACGATTTCCAGCTCTGCGCTCGGCTTTGCCAAAGAAAAGGTGACGATCGTGAAGGCCGAACAGGTATTCCAGGAGGCCGGCCGGTGACTCTGAGTGCAGCGTCTTGAAGCTCGCGACTTTCATCCATGATGGCAGGCCCGGTTTCGGGCTCGTGGTCGAAGACGGCGTCCTGCCGGCAACGCCCGCATTTCGTGCGGATTATGCGGATTTGCGTGCTGTCTTGCGGGCCGGGGTGGCGCATTTGCTGTCCGACAACGTAGACGGGGCGCCGCTGCCGTTATCGGCTATCCAGTTCCTGCCGCCAGTGCCCAATCCGGACAAGGTTCTTTGTGTTGGAGTGAACTACCGGGCACATATCGCCGAGATGGGCCGTACGCTGCCGGACTATCCCGTGGTCTTTACGCGTTTTGCCCGCAGCCTGGTCGGTCACCAGCAGTCGCTGCTGCGACCGCTGGCCTCGCGCCAGTATGACTTCGAAGGTGAACTGGCGGTCGTTATCGGCAAACGCGCGCGTCACGTTGCCCGTGCGCAGGCGCTGGAGTACGTGGCCGGCTACAGCTGTTTTATGGACGGTTCGGTGCGCGACTGGCAGCGGCACACCGGACAGTTCACGGCGGGGAAGAACTTCGATAGCAGCGGTGCCATGGGTCCGTGGCTGGTAACGGCCGACGAGATTCCAGACCCGTCCACCTTATCGCTGCAAACTCGCGTTAACGGTGACGTGATGCAGCGTGGCGAACTCGCCGACCTTGTTTTCGACATTCCGGCATTGCTGGAATACTGCTCGACCTTTACAGAACTCAGTCCGGGCGACGTCATTGCAACCGGCACCCCGGGCGGCGTTGGCGCAGCGCGCACGCCGCCGGTGTGGCTCGAAGCCGGTGATACGGTCGAGGTCGACGTCGGCGGTGTCGGCTGCCTGGTTTGCCGCGTTCGGGACGAGCGATTAAAGAGCGGCGCTTAAGCCTTGATTTTGCTCGCAATGCGTTGCCGCTCGTGTGTTGTATTATAGCAACAAACAGACGAACCGTTGGTCCGTTAAGTCTTACAGATGCCCTAAGAGATTGACAAAAGGCGATATTTCTGCGAACTTGAGCTGCAATAAGCGTAGCCTTTCAGCAACAATTCGGCTGCGCGGCGAGTTGCAGTACCTTCAGGCACGACCTGGCGGGGGCTCAGGGGGCAGGAACCACGTTCTTACGTTGGTTTGTAAAAAGGCGGCTTCGCAAGAAGACGCCTTTTTTTTATTGGTCCGGACTGACAGACTCCTCGGATGATCAAGCAAACGCCCCCCTGCATGAGTCCGGATTCTTGAACATGGACGCGTCTCAATGAGTCACACGCACGCAGGCAGTCAACGGCGGGTCATTATCGCCCTGGTGCTGACCGGCACCTTCATGCTGGTTGAAGTCGTTGGGGGCATACTCTCGGGCTCGCTGGCGTTGCTGGCCGATGCCGGACACATGCTGACGGACACGATGGCGCTCGGCCTGTCAGCAATGGCGTTTCACGTCAGCAGGCGTCCGCCCGATGGCAGCCTTACTTATGGCTACCAACGCTTCCAGATACTCGCGGCTTTCGTCAATGGTCTGAGCCTGCTCCTGATCGTCGGCTGGATCGTGTTCGAGGCCTTCAGTCGTTTCCTGAATCCCCGCGAGATTATGGCTGAGACGATGCTTGTTATTGCGACGGTGGGCCTGGTGGTCAATCTGATCTCGTTTGTTGTGCTACACACCGGCGATCGCGACAACCTGAACATGCGCGGCGCCGCGCTGCACGTTGCGGGGGACCTGCTTGGTTCGATTGCTGCGATTGTAGCGGCTCTCGTGATTATCACGACCGGCTGGGTGCTCATCGATCCGTTGCTGTCGATCATTGTTGCGGGGTTGATTCTGCGGAGCGCCTGGTCACTGGTGAAGCGCAGCGCGCATGTTCTGCTGGAGGGCGCACCGGAGTGGCTGGACGTCGACGCCATGCAGCAGCACATTATTGACCATGTACCCGGTGTCGACGGCATCCACCATGTGCACATCTGGGGCCTGACGCCGCAGCAGCTGATGCTGACAATGCACGTAACTGTCGGTGAGCCGATTGCGAGCCAGTCGGCGGTTATTCGAGATGTTAAGAGCTTGCTACAGCAGGAATACGGGGTAGGCCATTCGACCATCGAGATCGAAATCGATGGCTGTGCTGACCATTAGTCGTCAGGTGTTATGACACCGATATAGGGCAGCGTGCGATTCTGTTCCGCGTAATCAAGGCCATAACCCACAACCCACTCGTCGGGAATGTCGAAGCCCAGGTAGTCGACGTCGACATCGACTTCGGCACGCTCGGCCTTGCGGACCAGCGCGCAAGTCTTGACTGATTTCGGGCCGTGGGATTCGAGCATGCCAATCAGGTACTGGAGTGTATGGCCGGTATCAACGATGTCCTCGACGATGAGTACGTGTTTGCCCTCGATATTGCCGCGCACGTCCATGACCAGGCGCACTGCGCCACTGGAGCGGCTGCCGTTGGCATAACTGGAAACCGCAATGAATTCGATAACACGTGGGATCGTAAGCTCGCGCGAAAGGTCGGCGAGGAAGATGAACGAGCCCTTCAAAACGCCGACAAGCACCAGGTCGCCGCTGTTTTCGTAGTCGGCGGAAATCTCGCTCGCCAGCGCGCGTACGCGAGCCTTGATCTTGTCCTCGCTAATGAGCACCTGCGGATCGGTTTTTTTCAAGTTGTGCGCTCGCGTGGAGTGACTGTCGAGCATAGGTGATCTTCGGGGTGGATGCCAGACGCGAATGGGGTATGGTTAGCGTGTCATGAAACGATCGATCGCTATCGCTGGCAACATGGGTACCGGCAAATCCACGCTTGTCGACTTCCTGCATCGGACTTACGGCGTCTCACCATTTTATGAGCCGAATGACGAGAACCCGTACCTCGCCGATTTCTACAGGGACATGAAGCGCTGGGCGTTTCAGTCGCAGCTCTACTTCCTGAGTAACAAATTTCGCCTGCACCAGGAACTGGATCGACAGCCCGGCGTCGTCGCGCTGGATCGGACAATCTTTGAAGATGCCGAAGTTTTTGCGACGGCACTGCATCAAATGCGTAAGATTTCGAAGCGCGATTGGGAAACCTATCGCGGCTTTTACCAGGCAATACTCGATGCGATTCGGCCGCCAGACCTGATGATCTATCTGCGCTGTTCGATGCCGACGCTCCGCCAGCGCATCAAATTGCGCGGGCGCAAAATGGAGCGGGACGTGCCGCTGGCTTACCTGAAACGTCTGGATCGACTGTACGAGGCCTGGATCAGTCAGTATGAGCTGAGCGAGGTGCTGGTCCTCGAGACGGATCGCCTCGACTATATCCATGACCTGGTGCACCGTCTCGACGTGATGGAACGCATCGAATCGGTGTTGCCCGATGACATCGGCAGGCCCGGCTTTTAGTCGACACGAAAGCCAGCGCCTTCCAGCTGGCGCGCGCTGCGATCAAACTCTTCGCGGCTGGCATAGGTCATCACGACCTCAAATTCACCGGTGCCGCGACGGAACCAATCAAGACTCAGGCCGGGTGAGCGCGCTTCAAGGCGCTCGATGAACGCCTCTGCGCGATACGGTTCGCCGAACGTGAGCAACGTCGACTGGCCGATAGCCGAATACAGCGTATCGGCGACAGGCGGCCGCGCCTGGTTATTGCCGAGGACGTAGTTCAGGTGTCGGAAAATGTAGCCGGAATACCAGTTCGCCCCCGATGGAATGGCGCTGCCGTCCTGCGCAATACGACCTGGCCCGTAGTTGTACGCTGCCAGCGCCAAATGCAGGTTGCCGTCGTAGTGTGCCAGCAACTCCTTCAGGTACCGCGCGCCGGCGTCGATGTTGGTGCAGGGGTCGTAGAGGTCGCTCAGTCGATGAATGCCGAGGTGCTTCGCCGTGCCCGGCCAGAGAATTTGCATGACGCCATGCGCGTTGGCGCGCGAACGCGCGGTGGCTTCGAAGTCGCTTTCACCGCGCGCGACCGCGAGCAACAGGGACTCGGGTAGTTCGTATTGCAGCGCGGCAGCGCTGAAACAGGTTGCGTGCGGGAATTTGAACGCGGGCGGCTGCGATGCCCGTTTGATGGCATAGTCCTGCCAGGCGGTGTTCAGGTCCTGCTTGTTTGCGGAGGCGCCAACCGCGAGAGCGAACAACAGCAGGCCTGCAACCAGTGACGGTTTTCTGCGCCGCAGAGACAGCTTATCCACCACTCATATCCAGTCCGGTCGCCGCGGCTATGCGGTCCAGCTTGGTATCCCGGTCAGGGGGGTCGGAATAGGCAAAAGCGACTTCGTAAACGCCAGGCTTGAGTTTCACGACCCGATAATCGAGACCGGTCGTTCGCTGGAGCTCGGAGATAAAGCCATCGGCCGCGAGCTCGCTGCGGAACGGGCTCCAGAAGGCATACCAGTTCTGCGAGGGAATCGCGGCAGGCGTCGGGACAACAGGATCGGCAGCCATTTCTGCCACAGTTTCTGCCACTGTTTCGGGCGCTGTTTCTGGCACTGCTTCAGCCACTGCCTCGGTCACATCTTCTGTAACGGTAGCGGCGGGCAACGCCGCGTCGCTCGCTGCCGCCGTCTCCGCAATGACAGCCATTGGCGTATCGGATACGACAACCGGTAGTGTTTGTGCGGGTGCATTCACTTTTGCAGTTAATTGGGGCAGGCCGATGGTTATGACGATCGCTGCCACTGCAAGGGCGGAGCCGGTGAGTATGCCAATCAAACGAATCATATGACCTCCTTACAGAACGTCCTTGACCTGCAGTCCACGCCAATCCACGTGCTGAGCCGATCCCGCCGTTAGCATTGCAAAGTCAGCAAGCCAGGCACGCAACGCGTCGTCTGCAAGGCCCGGCCGGACTGCGTTGGAGCAGCGCATGGGCAAGTCGTCGATATGATTGGCGATGCGTCGCGCCACTCCAGCGTCGGTCACAACAACGGCGTAGTAGGTGTCGAGATCCGGCGCGACCTGCCATTCGTAGGTTTCCCGCCAATTGCGCGGCGAGGTCGTAGTGCTCGGAATCGGAAAACTCACATTGCGCCCGCCGCGCGCGATTCGGGGAGTTGTTCGTTCACGGCATTCGTTATCGGCTAGTCGCACGAGCCCGTGATTTGCCTGGTGCTCGAGGAAAAAAACGATGGCGTCCTTGCGCGCCTTGGTACTTAGCAACGAGCAGGTGCGGCTGGCATTTTGGTAGCTTGCTGTACGAAACTGTATATCGGCGCTGCCGCAGTCGTCGAGAGTCTCCGGACGCACTATACGCAACGGACTGATCAGGGCGTCTTTACCGGCATTGGAAACCGAGACGACGGCCGGTCGCTCTGCCTTGCGCTGCTCCACGGGCGCTTTGGGCGGGGGCGTGGCAGCAAGCAAGGTATCAGCGGCTGGCAGAATGATATACGCACTGGCACCGAGGGCGCTGACATCGGCGCTGGCATCGTTCGGCGTAACGGTAATCCAGTACTGATAGAGCACTCCGTCAATGTGGTGTGCTTTGCCGCTCAGGCTGGCATTGCTTGATCCAGCATCGCTGCTGAACACCAAAGCCTGCCGGTTGGCCAGATTATTGCTGACCAGTTCTACTGTGCCGCGAAGCTCCGGCGCGTCGGGTTCCGTCAGCTCTGCGGCGACAACGTATTCTTCGGACACACGCTTTTGCAGCGTGCAGGCGAGCTTGTGTGCAAGTTGTGCGGCCAACAGGTCCGTTTGTGCGAACGTAAACGGCACATCGCGAGCACCTAGAAAAGTCTCGTCGATTCTGGACTGGCGCATCGCCTGCCGTTGGGCAGTACTCAAGCGACCCTGCCAGCGTTTGCCAAACCCGGTCACCCAGTTGCGATCTTCGAGGTCCAATGCCCTTACAGTGACTGCATAGGTGCTGTCGAGTTTTTGCGCCAATTCGATGCCAATGTAATAGTGCACATCGTCGTGGCTGCAGTCCTGTGGCTGCAGATCGACCGAGGCGCCGCCGCGACCCTGCTGCCAGCCAATCGAAACACCCGGCGTTGAGACGGCAGCGGCCAGTAGCTGATCGCGAATAGCCAATGCCAGGCCGTTGCTGGACGAGGCTGGTGCGTTATCGCGCAACACGACAAACATCACGGTTTCGTTCTTGAAACGCGGATGTTTTAGCAGCTGATTCTGCACGTAAGGAACCAGGTCGCGCTCCAGCCACTGATCGAGGTCTTTCTCTCGCGACTGGGCGACGGCGGGAATCGCCTGTGCGATCACCAGCGTCAGCATTATCAGGATACGGCGTATCATGTGGCCTCCCAGTGGATGTTTGCGTCCGCGCTAATAATGAGTGAGCCGCCGGTGTGTGCCTGCATCAGTGCGTCGAGCTGCGATTTCAGTTTGCCCGGCAAAGTGACGCCCCAGTTCACGGCCTCGCTCGCAGCGCCGCTGCGCTTGTGCGCATCGATCACGGCAGGCGGCACCGTTGCGGTTTCCATTTCATGAAACGTATTGGGTGTTGACGCGTCCCAGAAACTGATTCGGCTTTCGCTGACTGCCATGCGCTGGGCGCGGTTGCCTGAAATGGCATAGAGCCGGACCTGCCCGGCGGCGATGGCGCGCATCAGCGCGGCATCGGATTCAAAGCGCAGTGTAAAACCGATGGGCTCCGCTGCCTTCACAGGTGGCGGTTGTGATACGGGACTTGCGGCCGGTACGGGCGCAGTCCTGGCCGCTACGGGTTTCGACACCCACTTCGGTCGCGTCAGCGTGATCTGCGCCGACTCAGGCACTGCTGCCTTTGCTGGCTGCGCGTTCGCCTGTACGGTCCGGACGGGCGGGGCGGGCGCGTCTGTTGGCGGCTTGGCTGACGGTATCGCGGCCGGCTCCGCAATCTGGAGTACCGGTACCGGTGCTGGTGGC
>JBATID010000212.1:0-5855 GCA_049667545.1 Woeseiaceae bacterium | reverse complement strand
GTCACAATCATCTTCGCCCCGACCTCACGTGGCGCGGACCCCTTGATGCCAGCAACGGTAACGAGCACGGCAGGCTCATCCGCAGCGGACAGGTCGCAAAGCTCGTCGATCCACTCATTCACCGGCGAAATCCTCCAGTGCGCGCAGTATCGCTTCAGGCGTCGCGGGCGCTGTCAGCACCGGCGCTCGGCCTTCGCTGTCAGCAAGCGCATCACGAATGGCGAGAAAAGCCGACAGAGCAAGCATTAATGGCGGCTCGCCGACCGCTTTGGATCGGTAAATCGTTGCCTCACGGTTACCCGTGTTTTGCATCAGCTCGACGCGAAAGTCAGGCGCGAGATCCGAGCAGACCGGGATCTTGTAGGTTGACGGTGCGTGCGTGCCCAACTCGCCTTTGTCATTCCACCAGAGTTCCTCGGTCGTCAGCCAGCCGACACCCTGTATGTATCCACCCTCGATCTGGCCGATATCGATGGCCGGGTTCAATGAGTCACCGCAGTCGTGCAGGATATCGGTTCGCAGTACGCGATGCTCGCCGGTCAGTGTATCGACGACGACCTCGGTCACGGCGGCGCCATAAGCGTAGTAGAAAAACGGTCGTCCCGAGAAAGTCGCACGGTCGTAGTTGATCTTCGGCGTCTTGTAAAAACCGGTAGCCGACAGCGAGACGCGGCGCGCCCAGGCAATCTGCACGATCTCGGTAAAGCTCAAGCGCTGCTCGCCACCGTATACGTTGCCACCGCGGAATTCGACGTCTGCTTCCCATACGGCAAAATGCGACGCCGCAACCTCGGTCAGCCGACGACGGATCTTCGCCGCTGCCTTTTGTGCCGCCCTGCCATTCATGTCGGAGCCGCTCGAGGCCGCCGTCGCCGACGCGTTCGGGACCTTGCTCGTGTCGGCCGCCGTGATGCCGATGCGGCTGATGTCGATCTGAAATTCGTCCGCAACGACCTGCGCCACCTTGATGTAGAGCCCCTGGCCCATCTCGGTGCCGCCGTGATTGAGCTGCACGGTACCGTCCTTGTAGACGTGCACAAGCGCGCCGGCCTGGTTCAGCAACGTCGAGGTGAAGGAAATGCCGAACTTCACGGGCGTGATCGCGATGCCGTGGCGCAGCACGGAGCTCTGCGCGTTGCGCTTGCGGATCGCTGCGTAACGACTGGCATAGTCACTGTCACTCACCAGCTTGTCGACGATCTCTTCGATGACGTTGTCATCGATCGTCTGCTGATAGTGCGTGACGTTGCGCTCGCCTTTGCCGTAGAAATTCCGGCGCCGGATTTCGAGCGGATCCTTGCCGAGTTGCCGCGCAATATCGTCAATGACGTACTCGATCGCGAACATACCCTGCGGTCCGCCGAAGCCGCGGAAGGCCGTATTGGAAACGGTGTTGGTCTTGCAGCGATGCGAAAGGATGCGGACGTTCTCGAGAAAATAGGCGTTATCGCAATGGAACATGGCGCGGTCATTGACCGGCCCGGACAGATCGGCTGACATCCCGCAGCGCGACGCAAACTCGAAATCCACGCCGGCTATTCGACCTGTGTCGTCGAAGCCGACGTCATAGTCGATGACAAAGTCGTGACGTTTGCCCGTCATGATCATGTCGTCATCACGGTCCAGCCGGAACTTGCACGGTTGCCCGGTCTTGTCCGCAGCGAGCGCCGCAATGCACGCGATAAGAGCGGCCTGGCTTTCCTTGCCGCCAAATGCGCCGCCCATACGCCGACAGATCACGACAACGTCCTTGGCGTCACGTTGCGTTGCATGCGCCACCAGCGTTTGCACTTCGTCGGGATGCTGCGTCGAGCTGTAGATCAGCAGCTTCCCGTCCTCCTGGTGGATGGCCATCGCGATCTGGCCTTCGAGATAAAACTGATCCTGCCCGCCCAGCGTGAGGCGGCGGCGCAGTCGGTGTGGCGCTTTGCCCAGCGCCGCATCTACATCGCCGCGCTCGAGCGTTTCGCTCGGCAAAACGAATGACCCCTGCCGGACGGCATCGAGCGGATCGAGAATCGCCGGCAACGGCTCAAGCTCTATCGCGCCCCTGCGCGCTGCTTTACGTGCCTGGTCAACGGTCTTTGCGGCCACGGCGAACACCGGCTGGCCAACAAACTGCACGTGCTCATCCGCAAGAATCGGATCGTCGGCCACCATGGGGCCGAAGTTGTTGTCACCCGCGATATCGGCTGCAACGCACGCGGCAACCACACCGGGCGACGCCAGCACCGCCGACAGGTCCACATTCCTGATGCGCGCATGCGCCAGCGAGCTCATGCCAACGGCCACGTGCAGCAGATCGCGCGGTTCGGGGAGATCGTCGGTGTAAGCGGCCGCGCCCGTAACGTGCAAGTGCGCGCTGTCGTGCGGCAGCGCTTTACCGACAGCGCCCGTGCTGTCAGTGCCGGACTTAACGCTGGCGGCCATAACTGTATACCGTCTCCTGAACCTCACCCTGCGTCTGGCGGAAGAACCGCCACAGCAGGTTTTGCGTCGCTCGCAGCCGCATATCGGCAGAGGCGCGCATATCCGATATCGGTGTAAAGTCGTCGGCCAGCGCCGCCACAGCTCGGGCGATGCCGGCTTCATTCCAAAGCGCGCCATGGAGCGCGGCCTCGCAATGTGTCGCACGCTTGACGACCGGCGCGAGTCCGCCACACGCCATCCGGAAACTTGCGACAGTATCGCCGTCGAGTTCGAGCCAATAGGCCGTGCAGACCGCGGAAATATCCTGGTCAAAACGCTTGGACCACTTCTGGCTTACGACGGTGGCAGCGCCTGCCGGCAACGGAATCCGGATTCGTACCAGGAACTCGCCAGGCCCCAGATCATTGACCTGGTAGTCGTGGTAGAACTGGTCGAGCGGTAATTCTCTTTCCTTCTCGCCGCAGCGCAGCACCAGCGTGGCACCGATCACCATCAATGCCGCCATGGAATCGCCAATGGGCGAGCCATTGGCAACATTGCCGCCCAGTGTTCCCGCATTGCGAATGGGCGGTGCGGCAAATCGCCGGAACAGCTCGTCAAGGCCCGGGTAGTGACCAACAATCTCCGGGATCGCGTCGGTCAACGTCACCGCCGCGCCAACTTCGATGTGTGTTGACGAAACGGCAAGCTGCGTAAGCTCCGCGACACGACCAGTGTAAATAACTGTGTCCAGCTCAACATGCTTCTTGGTGACCCACAGGCCGATATCGGTGCCGCCCGCCAGGATCGTTGCGTCAGGATTGGCTGAATAAGTCTCGGCAAAGGCTGCGAGATCACGCGGCGCAAAAAAACGGCGGCCGGCATGCTCGATTTCCAGTGACCGGTCGTCGGCCATCGATTTGAGTTGCTGCACGCGCGCGACAGGTGCCTGCTGCACTTCATACGGTTGCCGCAGCCAGTCGGTTTCGCGAGCACCGCCCGCGTACATCGACTGAGCCGCCGCGATGATCGGCCGGTAGCCGGTGCAGCGACAAAGATTGCCGGCAAGCGCGTCGTCGATATCCTGGCGCGACGGCGCGCTGGTGGTTTTGTAAAGCGCGAACAGCGACATGACAAAACCCGGCGTACAGAAACCACACTGTGAACCATGGTTATCAACCATCGCACGCTGCACCGGGTGCAGGGTGTGAGTGTCGGGCGACAGGCTCTCGACCGTAATCAGCTCCTTGCCGTCGAGCGTGGGCAGAAACTGAATACAGGAATTGATGGCCCGCAACGACAGGTCATCGGCGTTACGATTGAGTTCCGCCACTACCACCGTGCAAGCGCCGCAATCGCCCTCCGCACAACCTTCCTTGGTGCCCTTGCGCCTCAAGTCCTCGCGCAGAAACTGCAGTACGGTGCGGGTGGGATCAACAGCGTCGAGCACGATAATCTCGCCGTCAAGCACGAAGCTGATCGAGGTTTTCGGCATTCCGCTCAGCTGCCCCGGTACGTGGAATAGGACCAGGGCGATACCAGCAGAGGCACGTGGTAGTTCTCATCGCTCGCGATCGAAAAACGTACCGCAACCGTGCCCAGAAACGGTGGCTCCGCAACCTGCGTTTTGCGGCGGGCAAAATACTCGCCGATATCAAACTCGAGCTCATAGGTGCCGGTGCGCAGCGCGCCGTCATCCAGCAGTGGCGCGTCGGTGCGACCGTCGTCATTTGAGACCGTACTGGTCAGCAGCTCGCGCTGGCCATCGAGGCTGAAGAGACGAATGGCTACCTGGTCCGCCGGTCGGCCGCCTGCTGTATCAAGAATGTGCGTGGTCAGTCGTCCCATACTGTTGTCACCGGTTGCGCGTCGCGTATTGTGAGACCTGATTATACGCTATTGACTACGTGTGACTTTCGCGGCGGCCAACAGCTCATCGCGACGCTGCCCCAGTGCCCGGACACGCCTCTTATCGAGCACGTCGCCGAGTGTCTCTTCGAGCACCGTGTCGTCCAGCCTGGCAAGCGCATTTTGCCAGCCTGCCGCAATCTCCAGAGGTGACTCCCGCAGGTATTTGGGGCTGCCCTTGCGCGCGGCAAACGCGCGGTCATGCTCCATCAGCATCAGGGTCCAGGTCGCCGGGTCATAAAGCATTCGCTGCTGACTGCGGCCTTCGTTATAGATCAGCTTGTCAAACACCCGCATCGCGGCCCACTGATCTGGCAACGCGCAGGGTGCGCCGCCGCCGCGCCCCGAGGCGGAGCGCTGCGACTCATCGATACTCGTCTCGGTGATGAACTGCAGGGACCCCTCCCCGCCATCCACGTCGCGCAATACCGTGACAGGCACCATATCGAGGCCCAGCAATCGGTCCAGGCGGTAGGCTGCGACGCCCGGGAAGAACCCGCGGCTCTGCCGTGGCTTGAATAACGCGGATACCGTTCTTTGTCCGTCGCCAACCTTGACGACGGTGGTACCGGTCTGGTCGACGATCTGCGAGAGAATCTCTCCCGTTTCGAGTAACTGCTGCAGCTCCTCTGCGGACATCATGTCCGGCCTGGTACCTACGTTGCGCGGATGTGCTCCCGGCCTCACGAAATCGCCGCCGTGCTCATTGAGTACCGCGACGGTCTCGCCATCGAGCACCAGCGCGTTGCCGCTGCCACGGTAGTAGGCATTGAGCATGCCGGTGTCGATTTCAATCAGCCGGCCGTTGAATCGCTGTAGTACTTTGCGATTTGGCGTTGGCGTGTGGCCGACGACAACACGATCGGCGTCGATAGCCGCCAGTGCCGCTACGACGCGTGGCTCCTCGATCAAGTCTCCACAGCTCACATTGCCACGATACCAGAGCGGCCCGGCGCTATTAAAAAGTTCGCTGTTTCCCAGCCTCTTTACTGCCGCAACGGCGTCAATCACAGCAGCCGTTTCATCGAGCGCCGGCGACCAGGCGTCCAGCACACGCGCCGTGTCGTAATGACTGTCCGTGGGCAGTAATACCTCGGCGTCGATCAGCACGTTCAATGCCTCGACGTAGTCCTTGAGCTCGGCCTTGAGATCGCGATTGACGCCGTCGAGCCCGATGTCGGCGACCAGCGGCGAAAGACCACCGTGCACAAAGGCCGTGCGATTGATGACAGCGATAACTGACTTCGACAACAGCCACTGCCCATAGCGGTTATCCGGCCGTAATGCGCGGCGCAAGGCAAAATAACCAGTTGGAAACTGCTGCTCGAACTTCTTACGGACGTCCTCGCTGGTGGCATCGGTCCCTTGCCGTGCGGCGTAGGCCGCGAACCAGTGGTCACGCTCCGCGGCGGTTTCGTCGGCGGCGAACGCTGCGTATTCTTCCCTGCTGACGTAACGCAGGTCACCGATCAGGTTCATGGATTCGTGATTGCCGATAAGCACGTGCACTTTACCGCCGGCAAGCGGCGCCTCCTGTT
>JBATID010000211.1:0-1507 GCA_049667545.1 Woeseiaceae bacterium | reverse complement strand
TTTGACGTGCACCACGGGAACGGCACCGAGGAAATTTTCAAAGACGACAATCGGGTGCTGTTCTGCTCAACGTTCCAACATCCTTTTTATCCATTCACCGCGCTGCTCGAACCAGCCGACAATCGCGTCAATACTCCCTTGCAGGCAGGTGCCGGAAGTGATGAGTTTCGCGCTGCAGTGACCGAGCAGTGGCTGCCGGCCCTGCGACGGTTTCAACCCGAGATGATCTTTGTGTCAGCAGGGTTCGACGCGCATCGCGACGATGACATGTCCCACGTGAGTCTCACCGATGCCGACTTCCAGTGGGTCACCGAGCAGATCGTTGCCGTAGCCGCTGACTCCGCTTCCGGACGCATCGTCTCGGCACTGGAAGGGGGTTACGAACTCAATAGCCTGGCGCGCTGCGTGGAAACGCATGTCCGCGTGCTGATGGGCGTGCATTAGCCGCGTATCGCGCTCAATCCGCTACAAAACAGGGCTGCTCGCTTGTATTGAGCTCGAAGTAACGTGGGTTCCGGGGATCAACCGGGGCACCGATTTTCTCACCCGCTGCCTGGGCCTGCAGAATGCCATCGAGCACCAGGTATTTGAGCTCCGATCCCGGTGGCGTCGCCGGCCGGTCTTGCGGAATGTCATAACCATCACCACCGCGATACAGGTAGTCCGGCACGACGACGCGGTACTCCTTGTCGTCGACAATTTCCACCCAGCGCTCGCCCGCCGGAATCTGCAGGCTCACGATACGATCAAACTCGTTGCGGCTGCGATCGACGCACACGCGGAAACCCGAGACCTGCGGGAAATAGCCTTTGCTGCCGCCGAAGCCGCGATAGCCCGCCTCCAGCACTTTGCGAAACTCGGCGCCGGTCAGCGTCGTTTGTCGCAGGAAGGAACTGAAACCGAAGGTGCGGCCGATGTCTTCGAACAGGATGTCGTCCTCGACGAAGTCATCGATGCGCAGCGTGCCGCCGTTGACAAATGCGAGATCGGCCGGCGCGCCGAACGCGCGTCGCATTTGATCGGCGATGAAATTGCCCCAGTTCGTCTCTGCGTTTCTCACGGCAACTTCGCGGCCATCGAGTGGCAGCGCTGCGGTGCCGATGCGCGCCTCCAGGAACGGGAACTTCTCGAGTAAGCGTGCGCGCCATTTGTTCGACAGCACTTCGTACTCCGCATCGAGCGCGACGTTTTCATCGAGAGTGACCTTGCGCTCATTGAGAATGGCACGGCCGGCCGCGTCGAAGTCGACGTCTATCGCCCAGACAACCCGGGCATTGGATGCGCCCTTCATGACAATGGCGGACGTTTCCGTACCGGGGCTGTACTCCGGTTCGTGTTCGTGCCCGCCCACGATGAACGCGAGCTTGGGATGCCTGGCTTTCAACCCAGCGATTTCGACGTCTGTCCACATATCGAGGTGCGTTACGCCGATAATCAGGTCGACGCCCCGCGCCTCGAGTCCCGCTATGGTTCTCTCCGCTACCGCAACGTAATCGTCGTCGTACTC
>JBATID010000210.1:0-12584 GCA_049667545.1 Woeseiaceae bacterium | reverse complement strand
CTGCAGCGCGTCCTTGTGCAACTCGGGCTCAGGTTTCGGCAACAAACCCGGGACGTACAAAACAATAGGATGCGCCATATGGGTCACTATTAACTCACGCCAAGCAGGTTACGCAGCTCGCCAACGTGCTGCACCTCGCCATCGGGAGCGTGATATTCGCCGGGCCAGTCATCGCCATTTCGGTTCACCCAGACTGCCCGCAGGCCGGCATCCCGCGCCCCATGCACATCGTAAAGAGGGTGATCGCCAACGTGCAGCGTTCGGTCCGCGCTCGCACCACCCGCCTTCACTGCCATGTCAAAAATCAGGCGTTCCGGCTTCGCGGCGCCGACCCTCGCTGCAGAAATCACATCGTCGAACAACTCGCGAATACCTATCTTCTCAAGGTCCGCGTTGCCGTTGGTGACCGCAATAATTGCAAAGTGCTCACCGAGTGCCTCAAGCGCCGGACGCGCCTCCGGAAACAACGTGACTTCGTTGCGTGCTTCGATAAATACCGCGAACGCCTCGTCGACATAGTGCTCGCCGTACCCGGCGGCGGCGCCGAGTCGCGCCAGGATCGTGCGCCGCAAGAACGTCAGATCGTGCGAACGGTCTTTGTGCTCGGCCATCACTTTTGCACGAACCTCGAGCAGATCGTCTGGATCGAATAGCTCGGTGATGCGCGGGTAGTTGTCGCTCATCCAGGCGTACAACTGCTCCTCGGCGCGCTTGATTACCGGGTGGATGGCCCACAGCGTATCGTCGAGATCCAGAGTAATGGTACGAATGTTGTTCACAGGTTGCCTGTATCGAAAAGATCGACCACCATTGTGGGGTCAAGGCCGACGCGGAGCAAGATCATGAAATACCTGCACACGATGGTGCGAGTCACCGACATCGACAAATCACTGGAGTTTTACTGCGACCAGCTGGGCCTGGTCGAGCTCAGGCGCTACGAGAGCGAACAGGGCCGTTTTACGCTCGTATTCCTCGCAGCACCCGGTGATGAAGAAGCGCAGGTTGAGCTGACCCACAACTGGGATCCGGAAGAATACGGTGAGGGGCGCAACTTCGGCCATCTCGCATACCGCGTCGACGACATATACGCCATTTGCCAGAAGCTGATGGACGCCGGCGTAACGATCAACCGGCCACCGCGGGATGGCCACATGGCATTCGTCCGCTCGCCGGACAACATCTCGATCGAGCTGCTGCAAGCGGGCGACGCACTGGCACCGCAAGAACCATGGGCGTCGATGCCCAGTGTCGGCCACTGGTAACCAGACCGGCAAGCCCTATCGAACCGCCGATACCGCTATACTCACCGCCCCAGCCACCGCGTGGAACATTCATGAACAAGTTTTTCGGTCAGGCCCTAATACTGATCTTTGCCATGGCTGCTTGCTCCAACAAAGAATCTCTACCTGTCGAACCTGTGGCCGAAAAGCGCCCGGTGGAACTTGAACTGCACGACAATATTCGCGTCGACAACTACTTCTGGCTGCGCGATCGCGAGAATCCGGAAGTTATCGCCTACCTCGACGCGGAGAACGCCCATACCGCGCGAACACTAAAGCCCTTCGAGGGGCTAAAGAACATCGTATTCGAGGAAATCAAGGCGCGCCTGCAGCCGGACGAGGAATCGCCGCCGTACCGATACGGCGACTATTTCTATTACGTACGCTATGAAGAAGGTAGCGAGTACCCGATCTATGCGCGTAGGAAAGGCTCGCTGGAAGCTACTGAGCAGGTCATTCTCGACGTTAACCAACTCGCAGGCGATGCTGACTATTACTCGGTTCGCGGTTTCAGCGTCAGTCCCGATCATCGACTGGCCGCCTACGGCGTCGATACGGTCGGCCGCCGCTTCTACGACCTGCACTTCCTCGATATCGAGAGCGGCGCATTATTACCTGATGTCATCAAGGACACGACCAGCAACGTCGAATGGGCCAATGACAGTCAGACAGTGCTGTACGGCAAGCAACAACCGGAGACATTGCGCTCATACCGGATTTATCGGCACACACTGGGCACGGCCGACGATTCGCTGGTTTACGAGGAACCCGACGAGACCAATTACCTGTATCTGTCGAAGTCGTTGTCGGGAGCGTATTTTTACTTGATCAGTTCACAGACGCTGTCGACCGAGATTCGCTACCTGTCTGCCGATGACCCCCAGGACGAGCCGACATTATTCCTCGCGCGCGAAGAGAATCATGAGTATTACGTCAGTGACGGCGCCGATCGTTTTTATGTCCTGACCAACGATGACGCCCGGAATTTCAAGCTGATGGCCGCTCCGTTGAGCGACACATCGAAGGCTGCCTGGACAACCGTGGTCGGGCACCGGGACGATGCGCTCATCGAAGATTTCGAGGTATTCAGGGACCACGTTGTCGTGACGATTCTGGAGCAAGGCCTGACGCAGATGGAGGTTATCGACCGCATATCGGGAGAGACCAATCGCATTGCTTTCGACGAAGACGTCTATGTCGCATACGCGGATGACAACTACGAGTTTGATACCGATTTGTTGCGTTACACCTATGAGTCGCTGACTACACCAGAGTCAACCTATGACTACAATCTTGCGACCGAATCACACACGCTCATCAAGGAAGAAATCGTTGTCGGCGATTTCGATCGAAGCAACTATCAAACCGAGCGCCAGTTTGCGACCGCACGCGATGGCACACAGGTGCCGGTCTCGATCGTGTACCGCAAAGGGTTGCAGAAAAACGGCAAGAACCCGCTGCTGCAATACGGTTACGGTTCGTATGGATCCAGCACGTTCCCGTATTTTAGTTCCAGTCGCTTGAGCCTGCTCGACAGGGGCTTTGTTTTCGCCATCGCTAATGTCCGCGGTGGATCGGAAATGGGGCGAGAGTGGTATTACGATGGCCGGCAACTCAACAAGAAGAACACATTCACCGACTTCATTGACGTATCCAGGCACCTGATCGACGCAGGATACACGTCGCCCGAGCATCTTTACGCCTTTGGCGGCAGCGCCGGCGGACTGTTGATCGGCGCTGTTATGAACATGGCGCCCGAGCTGTACAACGGTATGCATGCGGCAGTGCCGTTCGTCGACATCGTTACCACCATGCTCGACGAGGATATTCCCCTGACCACCAATGAGTGGGACGAATGGGGCGACCCGCGTGAAAAGCTCTACTACGACTACATGCTGTCGTACTCGCCCTACGATAATGTCCGCAATACCGACTACCCCAACCTCCTCGTGACCACCGGTCTGCATGACTCGCAGGTGCAGTACTGGGAGCCCGCAAAATGGGTGGCCAAACTGCGCGACTACAGAACGGATGAGAACATGCTGGTCTTGAAAACCGACATGTCGGCCGGCCACAGCGGTAAGACCGGGCGCTACCGTCGCATGGAAGATACGGCGCTTTCATACTCCTTCTTCCTGGGCCTTGAGGGCATTCGCGAATAAATCGGCTACGGGTCATCGGTTTTGAGCCCGCTGGCATCTGCCATCAAAGCCACCGGCGCACGCTGGACGAAAACCTTGTGTACTCGTCACCGAATAACGCCTGCAATGCGCGCTCTTCGGGTTTGATTTGAAAATGCGTCATGTAAGCGACGAAGGCGATGACAAACAGCAGCGCGGCAATGTTTTGCAGATAGAGACTCCACGCAAGCGTGGCGCACGCGAGTCCCAGGTACATCGGATTCCGCGTATATCGATAGACGCCCTCGGTCACCATTGATGTCGCCTCACCGGGTTTCATTGGGTTGACCGTCGTGGCCTGGCGACGAAATGCGCGCACGCCTGCAACCGCCACGAGCAGACCGGGTAATGCGATCAACGTTGCGATACCCGCCGCGAATGGCAACTCGAAGTCCAACGCCGGTGCGACACTCGACAACAGCCACATGGCAGCAACCGAGATCAGGAACACCACGGCCGGCGGAATCTTTAGCTCTAGTACTTTCACAGGCTGGCTGTTCGATATCCGTGATTCTGACCGACGTTACGCGTTTGGCAGCAGTGTTGGAAGCGGGTCTTTATTGCCGCTCTGCGCCGCAGCATTGATAACGGCAAACGACCTGAGTGATTTGGCCAGGGCCGCGCCGTCCCAGCTACGGTCGCCGGGTCCGTAGCTGGCGCCCGACAGCTTGCGCAACTCATCCGCGAGCGGCGGTGAAACACGCTCGGACAGCGCGCCAATGCTGCGCGGCGCGTTATCGGGCCACTGCAACCGGCCCCACTCGAGCATGGCCGAGCGGACACCGTGATCGTCACCGGCTAATGCTGCTTTGCGTGCGACCTTCAGCCACTTGGCCTGCTGCTTGTAAATGGGTGGCGGCTCAGGCGCGCGCGGCCGGCGATTGTGGCTTCGAGAAGACCACCACCAGGCGAGTACGGTCAGCAGCCACAGGGCCGCGAGTAACTGTGTGGCCCGCTGCCAGATTGTGTCCGGCAACAACGGTGCATCCGGCATTGCGACCGGTGCTTGCGGCATTGCGGCCTCGCCGACCGGCGTATTGACCACCGGTTGCTGGGGCGCCTTGACCCGAATAGTTCGTGCAGGCAGTTTGGCGATACGCCACCGGCTTTCGTCGAGATCCCACCACGGCACCTCGAGTTCCGGCAACACGATATCGCCACCCTGCACACCGATAATCGCGTACTGATCCTTGCGAATGCCGCGAATACCGCCATCCTCGACGCCTCGACTGAGATCGGGCTTGTCCGCGTAGACGTTCAAACCATCGACCTCCGGCAGGTCGATTGCCGGAATCTGTGTTTCGATCTGCCCGAGTGCGCTGACCGTCACACGTCGCGTCACCGGCTCGCCCGCGTCGATCCGCTCCGGCTCGCGCGACCACTCTTCGCTCAGCTTTACGTCGCGTGCCGGCAGCCATACGGCATTCGGGTAATCCGCCGGCGGTGCCGGAATGGGCAGCACCGTCACCGTGTGCGAATCCGACGCGAACACCTTGCGGCCCGTGATCCGCCCATCGCGCAGAACGCGGGCTTCAAAGCGTGCCGGCGAAATCGAAATCTCGCCACTTTCCTGCGGAAAAATCGCGATGACGCGTTCAACGACATTGTAAGCCTTGCCGTTGAGTATGGCCTCGTAAGTTCTCTCGTCGCCAACCAGTTCGACCAGCACTTCGGCACCACTGATCGTGGGTTGGTTCAGAGACGGTTGCCGCGTTGATACAGCGCGGTAAACTTTGATGCGATACAGAATCTGCGCCTGCACGAAAGTTTCCGATTGATCGATTTCGCTGGTTACGAAGACGTCCGCTTCACCCGGCGGCTCGTTGGCAGGCTCCCTGACATTGATGCTGACCGCCGTGCTTTGCTCCGGCCCGATGGCGATCGGCGGAATTGTCAGCAGACCGGTACGTTTCGGCATCAGCGCAATCGTCCAGGTCCGGCTGCGCCTGATCTCGCCATTAAAGATCGACGTATTGCTCAGCTGGCTGACCTGGCCAACATAGAAGTCTGTTTCCAGAGCCGTCAGGTTCGGCTCCAGGTTCGTATTCGAATCCACGATGACCTCAAGCATGAAAGACTCATTGAGGTCCACCGTCTTTCTGTCGGCCTCCGCCCTGACCGCGGCCAGCGCCGTGTTGATCCCAAACAACACGACAAAAACGCCGCAAGCAAGCAATCGAAAAACAGCCATCCTCTGCATTACCACGGTTGTGCCTCATCGTCGGGCCAGACGCTGTTGCCGTCCTGGTCTTTGCCGGTGCGTTGATACTGGTAAAGGAACTTGCGGCGCAGCAAACCACCGGGATCGTCCGGTATACGGCGCAGCCACTGTTCCATGGCCTGCTCCTGTTCTTGTTGCTGGCGCAACTCGGCAAGCTCCGCCGCCGACAATTGCTGCTGCTGTTCGCCTTGCTCCGACTCTCTTGCCGCCCGCTCCAGCTCCTGCTGCATCGCTTTCATGTCTTCGTCGCTCATTTTATTTTCATCACGCTGCGGTGCATCACTGCCCTGGGACTCACTGTCTGACTCGGACGAACCGTCCGTGCCCTGCTGCTCGCCGTCACTGTCCGATTCCGACGGCTCACCTTCGCCACTCTCGTTTTCCGAGGACTGCTGTTCATCGCCGTCACCTTCTTGCTGCTGTTGTTGCTGCTGATCCTTGAGCTGTTTCACGAGCTCGAGGTTGTAGGCAGCATCATCGTTGTCGGGCTCCAGTTCCAAAACCTGTTCGTACGCGTCGATCGCGGCATCCAGCTCTCCCTGCATCGCCATCGCGTTGCCGAGGTTATAGAGATTCCGTGTATCTCCGCGTTCCGCGAATTCTGCGGCGCTGCCAGCGTAATCCTGTGCTCGGTAGCGCGACACGGCGCGCCATTCACTGTCTGCAAACAGCGCGGCTGCATCGGCCGGGTTACCCGCCTCGAGCATCTCCCGTGCCTGCTGGTTCTTGTTTTTCCAAAGGTCGTCCCAGAGCGATGCCTGTGCCTGCTGCGGCACGGGCAGTACGCAAACGAGCACCACCAATAACCAGCCTCGGCGGAACGCCAGTGCAGCGACCGGTAGCAGCAACAGCAACAACCACGGCCCCTCTTCGCGCCAGCGATCTGTGGCCAGTGACTCGTCCGTTGCGGCCGCGGCCTGCAGCACCTCGCCCGCAAGCAGTACATCGAGATCACTACTGTCCGCCGACAGCACCGCAAAGCGGCCGCCGCCAGCAACAGCCAGTGAGCGCAGCGCACGCTCCTCGAGTCGCGGCAACGCGATCTGACCGCGATTGTCAGTAACGAACCCGCCCGCTGCCAGCGGAATCGGTGCGCCCTCGGCGGTGCCGACGCCAAGCACCGACAACGTGTAGCCGGACTTTCTCAAATCGCGCGCGACAGCCTCGGCCGCCTGCGATGAACCACCGTCCGTGATGAGTAACACCTCGCCGTAGCCAACACCGGCCTGATCAAGCAGTTGCCGGCCTTTTTCCATGGCGACAATCGGATAGCTGCCGCGGCTGGGCATGATATCGGTGCTGAGGCTGTTGACGAGTGCGGCTACGGTGTCCGTGTCGGTTGTAAGAGGTGTAACGGTAAACGCGTTCGCCGAGTACACAATCAGCGCTGTCTGACCGCTCTTGCGGCGCTCGAGAATATCGAGAATCTTGAGCCGGGCACGAGCAAGCCGGCTCGGCACAATGTCCTGTGCATCCATGGAACGCGACAAATCCACGGCAACCACCAGTGCCTGTTCGGCACGAAACACGGGTTGCTCGATGCGTTCCCAGGCCGGGCCCGCCAGCGCCAGTGCGGCCAGCACGCCGCCGACCGCTAGCAGCCACCAGCGGTGAGCGCCGGTGGCACCCTGTGATCGTGACAGAACGAACGGCATCAGCGCGCGATCGATGACCTGCTCCCAATTGCCCGCGCCCAGGCGGCGACGCCCCAGCAAGAGTGCAGCCAGGACCACCAGCGGGATGGCCAGCAACCATTCGGGACGCAGCCAGTGAAAATCAGCCGGCATTGGCCTGCACCTTGATGGATCGTCGGACCCTGAGCTCATTCAGCAGACTGACGACTGACAGCAGCGCGACCAGCGCAAACGCGGCGCCGAGCGGGTAGTAATAAAGTGACTGCACCGGCCTGAAGCCCGACTCCGGCTCTTCGACCGGCTCAAGCTCATCGACGAGCCGGTAGATGTCTTGCAGGCTTGCCGTATCGGTTGCACGGAAGTAGCGTCCGCCGGTGAGGTCGGCAATCTGCGTCAGGGTCGCCTCGTCGAGATCGGCGGATGGATTAATGCTGCGTCGACCACCGATTAACGAAGACACTTCGAGCTGCTCGGCGCCGATGCCGATCGTGTAGATGCGCAGGCCCACCTGTTGCGCCAGCTCTGCAGCTTTCAGCGGATCCACTTCGCCCGCGGTGTTGGCGCCATCGGTCAACAGCACCAGCACCTGCTCACCCGCTTCGTCAGGCTGTTCGTGCACGCGACGCACAGCCAGCGTAATCGCGTCACCGATCGCGGTTTTCTCGCCCGCCAGACCGATGAACGCTTCAAGTAGCAAGACCTTGACCGTCTCGCGATCAAGTGTCAGCGGCACCTGCAGATACGCGCGCTCACCAAACAGGATCAATCCAATGCGGTCACCCTCGCGTCGCGCGATGAAGTCACTGGCCACCGCTTTGGTTGCCGTCAGTCGATCGACGCGGCGGCTGCCAAGCTCGAAATCTTTCTGGTCCATGCTGCCGGACAGATCGACAGCCAGCATCAGGTTGCGACCGGACACCGGCACATCGATCTCGTCACCGATGCGTTCCGGACGCGCGGCCGCTACGACCAGGAGCAGCCACGCGAGGACCGCGACCCAGAAACGCCAGTTGCGCAACTGTTCGGCATCGGAGCGGTCCTGCAGCGTTTCAAAACCCCGTAACGTCGGTACCCGGAGTCCGGCCTCGGCAATACTGCGCGACGCCGGCAACAGTTTGCGCACGATGATCGGCAGCGGCAGCGCCAGCAGTACCCATGGCCAGGCAAGCGAATACATCAGGCAGATTCCCCTGGCGGTACGCGCAGACGCATGCGCACTGCTGCCAGCAACGCATCGATATCGACATCGGCAAAATCATCCTGGGGGCTGCGGTATGGCAGCTGCAGCAGGCTCTTGCCGCCGTCGGTATGGAAATACGGCAGCGGCATGCCGCGATCGAGCCAGCGCAGCCAGGCCTCGCCGGTTAGTCCGGCAACCTCGGTGCGCGGCGCATAGGCGAGCATGCCGCGACGCAGCAGTTGCGAGAGTTGTTTGGCCAGCGTAACCGGGTCCTGGTGCTTGCGATATTCGGCCTCGTAGCGCGCCAGTTCACGCAGTGCGTAGCGACGCGCGGCATTGCGTTGGCGGCGCTGGTGCGTGCGCGCCAGGCCATACGCAATCGCGACAATCGCCAACACGATGAGCAACGACCAGCCAGGTGCCAGCGGCCACCAGCCAACCGGTTCCGGCAAGTGCAAATCTCTGAGCGGCAACGTCATCGTGAACCTCTGCGGCGGCCGAGCGCCGTTTGCATCACGCTGACCGGATCATCATCAGTCGACATTGGCATCAGGTGCACGCCGTAACGCTGACAAAAAACCTCGAGCTCATGCGCGCGCGCATCAAAGGCTTCCTGGTAATCGCGGCGCGCCGCCCTGGCAAACGTGTCAATGGCGAGTTCGTCGTCCTGCGACACCAGTCGGTAGCGCCCTGGCGGCGGCAGTTTACGTTCCAGGGGATCACTCATAAACACGGCCAGTACCTCGTTGTGCCGCGCGACGCTCGACAGATACGACTGTGCGGCGCGAGTGAACCCCGTGAAATCACTGATCACAACGACCAGGCTGCCGGGGCGCGCCACGCGTCGCAGTGCCGACATCGCTTGCGTAACTGCCTCCGTCGACGAAGGTTCGCTGCTGGCCTGCTGCTCCCAGTCCGGATGGCCCGATAGTTCGTGCACGAATCGCAGCGCCGCCTGGCGCCCGAGACGCGGCTTTAGCTCGCGGTGCGCGGTGTCACCGAAGATGATCCCACCGAGACGATCACCCCGGTGGTGCGCCGACCAGGCCAGCAGCGCGCCGGCTCGACTCGCGTTGACCGATTTGAAACAGCCGCGCGTCGCAAAGTGCATGCTTGAAGTCAGATCGACAGCGATCAGTACCGGTCGCTCGCGTTCCTCGCGAAATAACTTGGTGTAGGCCGTCGTGCTCCGGGCGGTCACGCGCCAGTCGATGCTGCGGGGGTCGTCACCGGGCTGATACGGCCGCGACTCGTCAAACTCCATGCCACGACCGCGAAAATGCGAAACGTATGCGCCGGTCTGCAGCGAGTTAACGCGCAGCACATCGAGCGCGATGGCGCGTGCCGGTCCGCTCAGTCGAATCAGGCCCGCCTGACTGACACTGACAGGAGAAGCGTCTTCCGCAATATGCTCGAGCCGGGGCACTAGGGCACTCCGACGCCATCCAGAACACCGGCGACAATGGAAGCGGCATCCACGCCGTCTGCTTCGGCCTCGAAGCTCAGAACAAGTCGGTGCCGCAGGACATCCGGCGCCACCGCCTGGATATCTTCCGGGCCAACGTAATCGCGACCGGCCAGCCAGGCGTGCGCCCGGGCCGCGCGATCGATACCCATACTCGCGCGCGGGCTCGCGCCGTACAGCACCTGGCCGTCCAGGTCGCCGTTGACAGCGCCTGGATTGCGAGTCGCCACAACGACGTTGACGATGTACTCCTCGAGTTCGGGCGCGAGATGCAGATTCAGAATGGCCTGGCGGGCCTCCATGATCGAGGCGCGCGACAACAGTTCCGGTGGCTGAAACGCGTCGCGCACACCCGCTTTCGCTTCATCGCGATTTAGAACCAGGATGCGGCGTTCGTCCTCGATTGTCGGGTAGCCAACCTCCACGTGCAGCAGGAAGCGATCAAGCTGCGCTTCGGGCAGCGGGTAGGTGCCCTCCTGCTCGATCGGGTTCTGCGTTGCCATGACCATGAACAGGTCCTCGAGTGGATAGCTTTTGTCGCCAACCGAGATCTGGCGTTCCTCCATTGCCTCGAGCAGGGCTGATTGCACTTTCGCCGGCGCGCGGTTGATCTCGTCCGCGAGGATCAGGTTGTGGAACAGCGGGCCCTTGCGAAATTCGAAGGTACCCTCCTGCGGACGGTAGATATCGGTGCCCGTCAGGTCCGCGGGCAGCAGGTCCGGCGTAAATTGCAGACGATGGAAGTCACCCTCGATGCTCTCCGCCAGCACCTTGATGGCACGTGTCTTGGCCAGCCCCGGCGCGCCCTCGACCAGCAGATGCCCATCGCAAAGCAGCGCAATCAGCATCCGGTTGATCAGGTGCGCCTGGCCGATAATCAGTCCACTCGCATGGGCCTCGAGCTTCTGAAATTGTTGTGCGACACTCATTGATAACTCCGGCGGTAAAAGCGGGCGCTCATTTTAGAGAGGATGCGTGGACAGTCCAACCGGTCGCCGGCTTTTTTCCTCATAATTTTGCCCGTTTGAGTAGTATTGGCTCCTCTTCCGACAATTCCTGAGCACTCGCATTGCACCTTTTCGAAAAAAAACCCGACTCCCGGCGTCTCGGGCAACTCGCCGGACTGTTTCTGCTGGCGCTTCTGGGCGGCTGTGACCCGCCCGCGAGCGCGGCAGCGAAGCCCGTTCCGGCACCGGCCGTGCACGAACGACGCTGTGGTGAAGACGGCTATTTGTCGGCCGAGCTATTTGGCAGTATCGAGTACAAGATCGACTGGGATGCGCATGACTTCGACTGCGAAAGCATGCCGCGACCCGCCGGTGCCGGCCTGCGGCTGCGCTTTACCGGCAACGCCGCCGATCGCGAAATGTCCATCATCCTTGCCGTACCCGACCTCGAGCGACGTGTTGATGGGCACGAGCTGCCGACCGTTGTGACGCTCACCGTCGACGGTAGCGGCCGCTTTTTCAGCACTGCCAGTCTCGACGCCTGCTTCACGGATATCGGCACGCTGGCCGTGGCCAACGGGAATGCCGCACAGTATGACGTTCGTGGCACGCTTTACTGCGTTACTCCGCTGGGCGAAATTAACGGCGATGCGGCAATATCCATCCCCAAGATGGAATTTCAGAGCCGCGTTCAATGGGAGGCACAGTGACTATTTATGCCCGCCTGCTCCTGGCCACATTTTTGGTGCTGTTTAGCACGGCGTGCAGCCCGCAGCCGACACCCAGGAATGACGTCGGTACCGGTCTTGGGGAAATATTTGAGACAGACAAACTCGTTGTGGTTAACGACGAAGGCGTTCGTCATGAGTTTGATATTTATCTCGCACAGGATGTCGAGCAGCATCTTCGCGGCCTGATGTTCGTCCGCAAATTGCCGCTCACGACCGGCATGTTGTTTGTTTATGAGGGCAACGAGCAGCGCTCGATGTGGATGAAGAATACTTACATTTCTCTCGACATCGTCTACGCGCGCGCCGACGGCAGCGTCTCGTCAGTCATTCACAACACCGAGCCCCTGTCGCTACGCTCGCTCGTCTCCGTCGAGCCCGTCCAGTATGTGCTGGAACTTAACGCCGGCGTGGCGCGTCGCCTCAAGATCGGCACGGGCAGTCGCCTGATCTGGAATGCTGCGGAGTCCTGATCAGAGCACGGCGGCGATCGAGTCCGCCAGGTAGCCCACATTTTTGGCCGTTATGCCCGCAATGTTGATGCGGCTCGAGCCAACCATGTACACGCCATAGTCTTGCTTCAGACGCTGCACCTGTTCCGGCGTAATGCCTAGGAAACAGAACATGCCGACAGCGCGCACCAGGTGCGAAAAATCATGCGCCGGCGCCCTTTCCCTCAGCGCGTCGTTTAGCATGACGCGCATTTCCTGCAGACGACCGCGCATTTCTGCGAGCTCGATACGCCAGGCGGCCTTGAGCTCAGGGTCATTGAGAATCAGGTTGACGACGACCGCGCCATGATCGGGCGGCACCGAGTAAATCGTGCGCACCACGTTATTCACCTGGCTGTAAACGATGTTGCGTGTAGCGACGTCCGGACTCAGTACGGAAAGCGTGCCCACGCGATCACGGTACAATCCGAAATTCTTGGAACAGGACGTTGAGACGA
>JBATID010000209.1:0-3995 GCA_049667545.1 Woeseiaceae bacterium | reverse complement strand
GTTCCGCGCACCCCACCACAGCGCTTCGGCAGCGGCCCTGGTTGGGGGCGGTAAGGGTCCGCGGCCCGGCGAGATCTCGCGAGCACATAACGGCGTGTTATTTCTCGACGAGCTGCCCGAGTTCAATCGCAACGTACTCGAGGTGTTGCGGGAACCGCTGGAGACCGGCGTCATCAGCATCGCGCGCGCCGCGCGGCAGGCCGATTTTCCAGCGCGCTTCCAGCTCATTGCGGCCATGAATCCGTGCCCGTGCGGATACTTTGGCGATCCACAGGCGGACTGCTGCTGCAGTGGTGACCGGGTTGCCAGTTACCGGGCCAGGATCTCGGGCCCGCTGCTGGATCGCATCGACCTGCATGTTGAGGTGGCGCGACCGCCCACGGCGTTGCTGCGACCGGACAACGGGGGCGGCGAGACCAGCGCCGAGGTCGCGAAACGGGTGGCCCGGGCGTGGCGTCGGCAGTTGCAGCGATCCGGTATCTGCAATGCGCGGCTGGCTGGCCGGCAGCTCGAGGACGCGTGCAAGGCCGATGATCAATGCTGGGATTTGCTGGCCACGGCTGCGGAACAGTTCAATTTGTCGGCGCGCGCACACCAGCGCGTGCTCAAGGTTGCCCGGACCATTGCAGACCTTGCACAGGTCAAAAAAATAGCGCCGCCGCACGTGGCGGAGGCGCTGTCGTTGCGTTGTTTCGACCGCCGTTCGTAAGCTGTTACCTACGGCGTTTCATTCACCATGTACTCGACGGCCGCGGCCACCTCGTCGTCCGACAGGTCCATGCGCCCACCCTTGGCCGGCATGTAGCCAACGGCACCGCTGAAGCCATTGATCGCGTGCCCTATCATTACCTCGAGCCCTTGCGCTATCCGCGGTGCCCACTGTGCCTGGTTCCCGAGAATGGGGGCGCCCGCGACGCCCGCGCCATGACAGGCGAGGCAGGCCGAGTTGTACACCTCTGGTCCCGACTTCGCCGTGGCGACGGGCGCGGGTTCTGCCAGTGTTTCGACGACCGGGCCGGCTGCCAGCCGCTCATCACCCGGCAGGTAGATCTGCCCGACGGGCTTGATGCGCTCTGCGACAGCAGCCCGGTACTCGGCGGTATCGCGCGTGTAGACGCCCTGCGTACGTTCCGACATCTTCACTGCCAGCACGAAAATCGCCAGCGCGATCGCGGCAAGAACGCCGATAACAAGCGAATACATATCAAAAAAGTTTTGGTCCCGACTCAATGGACTGCTCCGGAAATGATTGTGTTTATGCGGCCGCGCAAGGCACCCGGCGATGGCCGGCGATTATAGCTCATCGGCCCGCAGGCGCTAGGGTTTCGCGCAGCAGTTACATCAGCTGCCGCTTGCTGGGGACACACACTGCGCCACGTCGTGGCCTGAAGCACACGCCAGGGTCCAGCCAAGCATGCCGTGTCCGATGTTCAGGTAGACCCCGTCGATTTTGCTGCGGCCGACGCTGGGCTGCCCGCTCGGTGTCATCGGCCGAAAGCCGCCCCAGTGCCCCTTTTCGTTCGCCGAATAGTCCGCCGCTTGCGGTGCATACCGCCGCGCAATATCCAGCAACTGGTCAATACGGGCCGCGTCGTTGTCCGTATTGAAGCCGTTGAAATCAGCGAAACCGGCGATACGCACGCGGTCATCAAGGCGGCTGAAGACCATGCGATGGCGTAATGCCGTGAAGCTGACCGACGGTGCCGCGTCGCCGGGCGGCAAGGTCACGCTGTAGCCGCGCATCGGGTACACATACGGGTTGATCCCGAGCGGCCGCAGCAGCTTCCCGCCCCAGGCGCCCGCGCACACAACGACGGCATCCGGGGCCAGCGTTTGACCGCCGAGCTCGACCGCACGCAGGCGGCCATTCGCCTGTTCTATGCGCGCTACGTCGCAGCCCAGCAGAAACTGCACGCCCCGCTCCTGTTCCAGCCACTCTTTGAGGTTGGCGGCAAACCGCCGGGAGTCCGCAACCGCGTCGCTGGGCGAGTACACCGCACCGACGAAGTCCTCGGCGAGGTAGGCCAGGGCCGGCTCTATCCCAACGGCCTCCTGCGGCGATAGCAGCTCGGTATCACTGCCATGCGCGTTCTTAAGCACCGTGCTCGCTTGCGCGCCCCGGATCTCCTCGGCATTGCTCAGCAGCACCAGCTTGCCGGCGCGACGATGGGAAAACTCAAGCGGCACGCTGGCGCACAGCTCCTCTAGCAGCGACGCCGAGCGCAATGCTGTTTTCAAGACCGCTACCGTGTTTTCCGCGGCCCGCTTGTCGGTGCACTGCGCGAGGAAGCGCAAGCCCCACGGCACGAGTGCCGCATCGAGGCGTACCTTGGAGGCAGGGTCGCGACCAGCGAGAAGCCCGGGGATTTTCGCCAGAAACGCAGGCTTCGCGAGCGCGTCCGTAAACGTGTAGGAAAGCTGACCGCCATTCGCGTAACTGGCACCAATCGCGACTTCCTGCTCACGATCGATGACCGTAACGTCATGACCGCGTTTCGCCAGGTAGTAGGCCGTTGTTACGCCAATGACGCCTGCGCCAATTACGGCAACGTGCATCTCAATCCCTTATTCTGCGCCTGTTGGGTGCGCCGATTCTCGGCCTGTATAACGAATGATGCAACCACGCTGATTTCTGCTAGACTCGAGGCATTAGAAAAGGTCATAGCCACCGGCGAAACGGCCTGTAGTTTATTGTTAAGTATAAGGATTCGACGCCTGTCGAAAATCTTAAGAAAGGGGGAAGTCATGTTTCAATCGTTATCGCGTTATGTGGGCGGCAAGTCCGTATTATTGACGGCAGTTTCCATGGTCCTGGCACTCACGGTGTTGCCGGCCGGCGCTCAGGAAGAAGACGAGCCGCTGGAAGAGATCACGGTCACCGGTTCGCAGATAAAGGGCGCCAACATTGCCGATGCGCTCGCGGTCTCGATCGTCACGGCCGAAGATATCGAGATGCTGGGTATTGATTCCGGCGACGAGCTGCTCGAGTTCATGGCCGAACAGGGCCAAAACTATTTCTCCGAGTCTGAAAATATCAGCGGCGGCGTAAATTCGGCGCGCGGCGACATCGGCGCCTACAACCTGCGCAACCTCGGTACTGGCAACACGCTGGTGCTGCTCAACGGCCGGCGCCTGGTCAACGCGGCGAGCTACCAGACCGAGGAAGTCGGTGGCAGCTTTATCCCGGTGAACACGGTTAACTCGCAGACGCTGCCCGTGACTGGAATCGAGCGTGTCGAGGTCCTGCGCGACGGCGCGTCAGCGATCTACGGCGCGGACGCTGTGGCCGGTGTCGTCAATTACGTGCTCAAGAACGACTACGAAGGCCTCGTCATCGGGGCCAAGTACGCCGATTACGAAGGGATACCGCGGAACGACCAAACTTTTACTTTGGAGTGGGGCCAGGACTTCAACGAGGGCCGCACCAATGTCAGCGTGTTCGGCGGCTACTACCATCGTGATCCGGTCAATTCGCAGGACGATCCGCGCTGGGCGACGGGTGATCTCACGGACCGCGTGCCTGAAGATTCGCCGTGGTTTGGTGATTCAGCTTTTTTCAACCTGAGCACGAATTCAGCTTACGGGCAATACGACATCCTTCCGGACGGTACCCCGAACATCAATTACGGATTGTCTGCCCTCGATATCACAGACGCGGACGGGGAGTTCAACACTTACCCGATCGGTGACACGAACTGCACCTGGGTTGTTCCCAATGCCACGAATGCCTGTGGCGACGAAGACGGCGGGCCGATCTATCGCTACAACCTTAACGAAAACCGTGACCTGTATTCGGATCTTGATCGCGTCAACCTGTTTGCGTTCATCAACCACGACTTCGGCAACGGCCTCGAGAGCTTCACCGAGGTATCGCTATACAGGTCGGACACGGTGACGATTCGGCAGGGCTCTGCTCGGACATCCGCGGTTGCGAAGTACACCGTGGGCGCTGCGAACTATTACAACCCATTCGGGCCGGTTGGATCTCCGAACCG
>JBATID010000208.1:0-18395 GCA_049667545.1 Woeseiaceae bacterium | reverse complement strand
CAAGTATCCGAGGATACACCGTCCTTGATGAAGCGAACCTCATTGTTGAGGGATCCAGCCGCCGCAAGTATCACGTTAGCCTGCAACGCCGGGCTTTCGGGTTAAATTCGAGCTGGAACATCGCCTTCAGGTCGCCAACTGGCCGGGTATGCGCCAGTTTCAGCGAGCTGATCTATGACGGCGATTTTGAGAGAGAGGCGATTCGAATAGCGTCGATCAAGGAATTAACGACGGACGAGGAGGAAAACCTGCTCATCCAATACGGTAAGAAGAAGCCGGAAATCGAACACACCCCCGTGCCCATCGAGCTACCGGGCGCAGAGGTAGAAGAGCTGGATCCAGACGCTAACGACTCACCGTCGCGCGACTGAATCACGCAATCCGCAATCTCCGTGCGGACCCGCCCGGCCAGCCTCACGGTTGGCCGGGTTTTTTACTGCTCGAGTATCAGCTAGTCTTCGCAAACGATGCCAACACCCTTGTCAAATTTACGTGTCGTCGACATGAGCCGGATTCTGGCAGGACCATGGGCCGGCCAGCTGCTCGGCGATTATGGCGCCGATATCATCAAGATCGAGCGGCCGGGGGCAGGCGACGATACTCGTCAATGGGGACCGCCCTGGTTCGGCACGGGCGACAGCAGGGAAGCGGCCTATTTTCTGGCGACAAATCGCAACAAGCGCTCGGTGACGATCGACTTGTCGGTGCCGGCGGGGCAGCAACTCATCCGGGACCTCGCAAGCAGTGCTGATGTCCTGCTGGAAAATTTCCGCGTGGGTACCTTGGCGCGTTACGGATTAGGCTATGACGCGCTGCAGCGCTTGAACCCGCGATTGATTTACTGCTCCATATCGGCCTTTGGCCAAACCAGCTCGCGGGCGGCTGAGCCGGGCTACGATGGCATGATGCAGGCGTCAGCCGGCTTGATGAGTATCACCGGCCCGCCGAACGATGCCGGCGGTGGACCGCAAAAGGTCGGGGTCGCCATCGCTGACATCATGGCGGGGATGTACGCGTCCACCGCCGTCCTGGCCGCGTTGCATGCGCGCCAGGTGTCCGGCGCAGGGCAGTATATTGACGTGCCGCTTTACGATAGCCAGGTCGCATGGCTGGCAAACCAGAATATGAATTTCCTCGTGGGTGGCAAGGCACCGGGTCGAATGGGCACTGCACACCCGAACCTGGTCCCTTACCAGGCTTTTGCTGCGGCGGACGGCAGCCTGATTCTGGCGGTTGGCAACGATCGGCAGTTCGCTGCGTGCGCTGAGTGCATCGGAGAGCCCCAGTTGGCCACCGACCCGCTGTTTGCGCGCAACAGTGATCGCGTTGCGAACCGTGCTGCACTCGTGCGCCTATTGCAAAATGCCCTCGTAAAGAAAACGACGGCCCACTGGCTCGAACAGCTTGAAAAGCGCGGCGTGCCGGCTGGCCCGATCAACGACATTGGCGAGGTGTTGGGCAATGCTTACGCCCGCGAGCGTCAGTTGGTACGTCACGTCGAGAACTCGGCGGGTGAGTCCGTGCCAACGGTTGCCAATCCCGTCCATTTCTCAGCAACGGCGGTGCACTACGCGAAAGCGCCGCCGCGGCTTGGCGAACACACCGATGAGGTATTGCGCGAGTGGTTGGGTTACTCTGACGAATCCATTGCAGAGCTGCGCGCGAGCTCCGTTATCTGACGCTTTAGAGAACAACTGACAGCACTTATGGGCCAACAAATTCAAAGCAGTACGGCGCTGCAGGGCGTTCGTTATGAAATTCGCGGGCAGCTTGCCAATCGTGCATTCGAGCTCGAAAAACGTGGTTACGAAATACTGTCCCTGAACATCGGTAATCCGGGGCTGTTTGGGTTTCGGACACCGGAAACGATGCGCCTGGCGATGATTGAAAACCTCGGCCAGGCTGAACCTTACTGCCATCAAAAAGGCATTTTTCCAGCCCGTGAAGCCGTTGTGATGCAGCAACAGAATCGGGGCGTTCAGGGAGTCACCGCTGACGACGTTTTTATCGGCAACGGTGTCAGTGAGCTGATCGATCTGTCACTGCGGGCACTGTTGAACCCGGGAGACGAAGTGCTCGTGCCAAGCCCCGACTATCCGCTCTGGAGTGCCGCCGCCACGCTTAATGGCGGCACCGTTCGTCATTACAGCTGCCGAGTGGATAACGGCTTTTTGCCCGACATTGCGGATATCGAACGCCTTGTGACTCGCAACACAAAAGCGATCGTCGTCATTAATCCGAATAATCCGAGCGGCGCTGTCTATGACAAGGAAACGCTGCGGTCGATTGTCGATCTCGCGGAGCGTCATGGCCTGGTGATCATGGCCGACGAAATATATGACCAGATGGTCTATGACGACGCGCAGTTCATTCCGCTGGCCACGCTGGTCGAAAATACCGTTTGCCTGACGCTGTCAGGCCTGTCAAAAATATACCGTGCCTGCGGTTATCGAGTGGGCTGGGGCGTATTCAGCGGTGATCTGGAACGCGCCGGCGATTTTATTCACGGCATGGAACTGCTCTCGGCGCTGCGTCTATGCAGTAATGTACCGGGGCAGTGGGCCGTGCAAACAGCGCTCGGTGGATTTCAGAGCATTGTTGACCTCGTCAAACCCGGTGGTCGACTTTACCAGTCACGCGAGGCGATTATTGAGCGCGTGGAGGCCAGCGAATTTCTGACCTTCGAGAAGCCCCGGGGTGCGATGTACGCCTTTTTACGGCTCGATCCGCGGTTTGCTGCTGCCCTTGACGATCAGGCATTTGCGCTTGAACTGCTCGAAAACCATCACGTACTGATTGCACCGGGCAGCAGTTTCAATACGCCGTACACGGATCATTTCAGGATCACGACACTACCCGATACCGAGACCCTCAACGTGGTCTTTGATCGCATTGAGGCTTGCCTGAGACAGCACGCCTGAGCAATGTACGATTGGCTAGGCGAGGCTCTGCAAAATGACGCTACGGTAGTTACCGCCAATCGTCGCCTGGCGAGAGCGCTCCGACAGCATTTCAATGAGCGGCAACTTGCCGCGGGCCACAAAGCGTGGGCGGCGCCCGCCATCGATTCATGGAAAGACTGGCTGATGCGCGCTTTACGCAGCGCGGAGCATCAAGCCGCGCTACCCACCTTGATCAACCAGCATCATAGCCAGTTCCTGTGGGAACGCTGCCTGGCGAAAGAACTCCCGGATGCCGGACAGAGTATTCACGGCCTGGTGCGGCTGTCACAGGAGGCCTGGCAGCGGCTCGCTGACTGGCAGGTGAGCATCCAGGAAGTGGCACGTGCGGCACAAAGCGACGATCAGCGCTTATTTGCCCGCGCGGCAGGCCGTTATCTGGCGATTTTGGAACACGAAAACTGGGTTGATGATGCGGGTCTCGGCGCGTTGCTGCATGAGAAAATCGTCGCTGGGCTCGTCAAGGTCTCGGGCGTTCATACATTCGCCGGATTCGACAGACCGCGGCCGATAGAAAGCGCTTTGCACGATGCCATTTCGGCAACGGGCAGCACCGTTCAAAAGGCACCGACACCGGCGGCATCGCAGACGATTGCCTTGCAGTCATTCGAGACGGCTGACGCTGAAATGCGGGCGGCCGGGGCGTGGGCACGCGCTCGCCTGGAAGCGGACGGCCATCAGAATATTGCAATTATCGGCAGCAATCTTTCGCAACAGGCGGAGCGGAAAGCGCGCCTGGTTCGAGAGGGTCTGGTGCCCGGCTGGCAATTCGCGCAGGGCAAGCCACGGCAGGCCGTCAATGTCTCGTACGGTCGGGCACTGGCAGACTATCCAGCGGTGGCCATCGCGCTGCTGCTGTTGCGGTGGCTGGTGAAAGACCTGTCGTCGGCCGAGGTCGGGCAGCTGCTGCGCTCGCCGCTGCTTGGCGCTACCCACCTCGGTGACCGCTCGCGCGTGGAATTGCGATTGCGCCGGCTGCCCGCAAGAAATTGGTCGCCTGACATGGTGGCGCGCGCATTTCGCCAGGCGTCGAGCAATGAGGATAGTGACGACTGGGCGCGCATGCTGTCGATCCTGGTTGAGCGACGCCAGAATTCACCGCTGCGCGACAGCCCGGCCGCGTGGGCTGGATTATTCAACGACACGCTGCGGGACATGATGTGGCCTGGTGCGGGCGCCCTCGACAGCCTCGACTTTCAGCTGGTCAATCGCTGGCGCGACCTCCTCAACGATCTGGCTCGCCTCGACCTGGTCAGCCCGTCAATGAGCCGCGACGTGGCGCTGCAAAGGCTGCGGCTGATGGCAGCGGAAACGGTTTTCCAGCCTGAGTCGGAATTCGCGTTGGTGCAGCTGCTCGGCCCGCTCGAGGCGTCGGGCGCGCAGTTCGACGCCATCTGGGTCAGTGGCGTCACGGCCGCGAACTGGCCGCCGGCAGCAGCGCCATCACCGCTACTGTCACGCCGCTTGCAGCGCAGCAAGGGCATGCCGGATGCGGAACCGGCCGACTCCCTGGCGTATGCCGATACCACCTTGCATCACTTAAGCTCCGCAGCACCGAACGTCGTCTTCAGTTATCCCGAGACTGACGACGATGCGGAGCAAACGCCGAGCTACCTGCTGGAGAAATTCAAGACGCAGAGCGTTGACGTTGGTGCGGACCCGGGGTGGCACGCCACGGCATTCGCGCGGCGCAAGATACTCGCTGTGGTTGACGATCCGGTACCCGCACTGCGCGCAGAAGAGGCTGTAGGTGGCGGGGCAAATACGCTGCAACTGGCACTCAGTGACCCACTGGCGGCGTTTATTCGTGGACGACTCGGTGTGATGGTCCTACAGCCACAGGCCAGCGGTATTCCTGCCTGGTTACGGGGCAATATCATTCATGAAGCCTTGCATCGTCTGTATGCGGAGCGACCGTCGCGCAGCGAACTCGAGAGCTGGCTAGAGGACGATATTGACGAACGCATCTCGCGAGCGGTGGCGATAGCGATCAGCCGCCAGCAGCGGCACGTCGATCGTGTTTTGCACGAGTTGCTCGCGCTGGAGCAGCAGCGCTTGCGCCAGTTGTTGCAGGCGCTGGTTGCCGCCGATATTGCGCGTAAGGACTTTGTGGTCGACAGCGTCGAAAGGGAACTCCAATTCTGCGAGGACGGAGTAGCGATGACGCTGCGCACCGATCGTATCGATCGCCTGCCCGACAATTCAATTGTCATTCTGGACTACAAGACCGGCGCACGGCGACCCTTCCTGACGAGCGGTGGTGAGCCGCGGGGTATACAGCTGGTCGCCTATGCGTGTGCCCTCGAGGATCAGGTGGCAGCGCTTGCGCTGGTCAATGTGGATAGTCGCGAGATTGTGTTTGACGGCGCCGGCCGGGATTACAAGAAAAGCGAGAACTGGGCGCAGACCCTGGCAGCATGGCAACGCCTCGTGCACATGGCGTGCACGCAGCTGCGCGTTGGTGACGTCCGGGTTAACGGCCTGCAGGGCGTCACCGAGGCGCGCCCGCTGAATCTCCTGACCCGTTATACGGAGCTCTCCCGTGACCAGTGAACAGCACCTGTTGCAGGCCGACCAGCAGGCGCGCTGCGATGCGCTGGATGTATCACGTTCTTTTATCGTGCAGGCGCCGGCGGGTGCCGGTAAGACCGAACTGCTGATTCAGCGGTATTTGAAACTTCTGGCTGTCGTCGATAATCCGGAAGAGGTAATTGCAATCACCTTCACGCGCAAGGCTGCGGCCGAGATGCAGTTCCGCGTGCTTGGCGCATTGCAAATGGCGCTCTGCGTGCAGCCGTCGCTAGAGGAACACCAGCAGCTGACGCGTTCGCTGGCAGAGGCAGCCTTGCGGCGCGACAGCGAGTGCGGTTGGCAGTTACTGGCGAATCCTCGAAGAATGCGCATCCAGACGCTGGATTCGCTGCAAGCATTCATCGCTCGTTCAAGACCTGTGCTCTCGCCGGAAGGTGCGCGGGGCTCGCGCGTCGTCGTCGATGCTGAACTCCGTAACCTGCATCGAGCCGCGGCGCTCGCCACGTTGGACTGGTTAGTGGAAAGCGGTCCGGCACAGGATGCCACGCGGGAAGTGCTCGTGCATGTCGATACGAATACGGGTTTGTACGTTGCGTACCTTTCGCAAATGCTCGCCAGTCGCGATCAGTGGCTGCCGTTCATTGGCAGCGGTCACATCTCGAGTAGCGAGGCACTTCAACTGCGTTCGCGCTTTGAGCGCAACCTTGCCATGGCCGTGTCCAGCCATCTGCAGCGCACCACGGATGCTTTCGGTGCATCGGCAGCGCGCGAACTTCCTGCTTTGTGCGCTTACGCCGCCACCAATTTGGCTGCGAGTGATGGAGCAGCAAGTTGCCTCGTGGATCTCCTGGAGATCAAGGCGTTGCCCGGTCCGGATACGGGGCGCCTGGGGCAGTGGATTGCGCTGGCCGAGTTGCTGCTCACCAAGGGCGGCACGTTCCGCAAGACTGTCGACAAGCGACAGGGCTTTCCGGCCAAAGACGACGGGCAGAAAGCAGCCATGAAATCGCTGCTCACCAGTCTGAGCGCTGACGCCGAGCTCGCTGAGTTACTGCACACGGCGCGCGGCCTGCCGGCCGTGCAATACACGGACGAACAGTGGCGAGTCTTGCTGGCACTTTTCCGATTGCTGCCGCTTGCGGTCATCGAACTGAAACGCCTGTTCGCGGAGCAGGGCGCAACCGATCACATCGAGGTGGCGATGATTGCCGGCGCCGTGCTGGGTACTGCCGATGACCCTGGCGATATGGCGTTGCTGCTCGACTACCAGATTCGGCACTTGCTCATCGATGAAATGCAGGATACATCACTGGCTCAATACCGCATGCTCGAGGCGTTGACGGGTGGTTGGCAGCCCGGCGACGGGCGCACGATGTACTGCGTCGGCGACCCGATGCAGTCAATTTATCGATTCAGAAATGCCGAAGTTGGGCAGTTCTTGCTCGCGCGGCAACACGGGATCGGCGGTATTCCACTTGCCCCCCTGGTCTTACGCCGAAATTTTCGGTCGGGCGAGTTCCTGGTCGACTGGTTCAACCGCGTTTTTCCTGACATTTTCTCCAGTGACAATGATCCAGTGGGCGGCGCTGTCGCCTATGCGGCGGCGGCCAGCGTGCCGGGGCTGTCGGGGCAGGGGGAGTGTTTCGTGCATCCTGTGTTTGGCGGCAACAAACAGCAGGAGGCTGCAACGGCGTGCCAGGTAATAGTCACGAACCTGGCCGCACACCCGGACGATGACATGGCGGTACTGGTGCGCAGCCGCACGCAATTACCCTCATTACTGGCAGCCCTGCGGGAGGCCGGTGTCCCCTATCGCGCCGTTGAAATCGATCGCTTGACCGACCTGCCGGAGGTTATCGAAGTTCTGGCATTGACGAGAGCAGCCGTCCACCAGGGCGATCGACTGGCCTGGCTGGCGATTCTCAGGGCACCCTGGATCGGCCTTGACTGGACCGATCTGCACGCACTGGTGGTCACTGCCGCAAACAGTACGGTTTGGGAGTTGCTGCAGGACGACGGCCGGCTGGCGGGCTTGTCGCAACGTGGGCGCGATGCGATTGCCACGGCGATGCCAACACTGCGTGCGTTGACCTCGCCCCGTCGCTCCACGAGTCTGCGCGATGTCGTCGAGCAAGCCTGGCTGGCGCTCGGTGGTGCGGCAATTCTTGAAAGCGCCTATGCGGTCAACAATGTGTATCGTTTTTTCGACGTGCTTGAGGCGCATGAGCGATGTGGATCGCTGGACGACGTTGCTGAACTCGAAGCAATGCTCGACCTCGAACGCGTATCGAGTGACACCAAAGCGCGGCTGCAAATCATGACCATGCATCGTGCCAAGGGGCTGCAGTTTCCGCATGTCCTGCTGTACGGATTGGGGCGCGTTTCCGGGCGCAGTGATGCGCGCGTTCTGTCCTGGTTCGATTTGCCGAACGAGGAGGGCGAAGAGCGCAAGATCATCAGCCCTGTCGGGCCTCGTGCCGATATTGAGAAAGATGCGCTGCATCAGTTCATCGCCCAGACAGAGAAAGGCAAGGACCGCCACGAGCAGGTGCGCCTGCTCTACGTCGCCTGCACGCGCGCACAAAAAACCCTGCACCTGGTGGGGCATGTCGGGGTATCGACCAAAGAGGAAACCTGTCGACCGCCATTGCGTAACAGCCTGCTGCACATGCTCTGGCCGGCTGTCGCGCCTGATTACGCTGCAGCTTTTGACACCGCGGTGCACGCAGAGACTGGCGAAGACACGGACGTCTGGCTGCAACCGGTCCTGCGCCGCTTTTCGGCGCCGTGGGAGTTGCCGGCCGTTGTTGACTTGCGGCGCTATACCGGGCCCGAAGAGGGCGGGGTGGACAATCAGGAGGTCGAGTTTTACTGGGTTGGCAACGAGGCCCGCATCGCAGGAACGATCGTGCATCGCTGGCTGCATTTGATGGCCGCAGGACGCGCCACAACTGACCTCGGTGCGCTGCCCGGGTTGCGGTCAGTGACGCGACGCTGGTTGCAGGAACTCGGCATCGCCGACGAGATGAATACAGCCATCGGGGCGCGCGTTGAGGATGCTCTGCAAAAAATGCTCGCAGATGCCAGGGGGCGCTGGATCTTGAGTGCCGAAGGACGCGCCGAGCTCGCGCTTACCGGTGTGCTGGATGGCCAGCTTGAAACTGTGATTCTGGATCGCGTACTCATTGATGAAGATGGCCAGCACTGGATAGTCGATTACAAAACAAGCTCGCACGAGGGCGGCAACCTGGACGGTTTTCTGCAGGCCGAAAGCGAGCGTTATCAGCCACAGCTGCAGAAATATGCAACGCTCTATAATGCGTATGCGGACACGACAGCGCGTTGCGCTCTGTACTTCCCGCTGTTGCAGACTTTCGTCGAACTTTAGAGGCTGCCCTCGACACGCAGCTCACGCTGGCCGCGATCATTCGCCGCCGGCAGACGCTCGATTCGATTGCGCAGCGCGGCGGGCGCGGTCGCCTTGGGTGCAACCTGCGCGAGTAACTGGTAACTGCGATCGCCCTTAAGCTGCAGGCTGCCAGCGATATCGAGGACGCCGTCGGTGTCTTCCAGGCTGGCGCTAATCCCGTCGGCGGCCGTAAAAAACTCAATTCGATAGCCACCGAGCGAGCCGCCATTAACCACCGGGACCACGAGATCAGCGATATCGAGCGTTCCGTCGAGTTCGACCGGCATGCCGTCCCGTAGCTTCAGCCGCTCGAACTGCAGGCTTGAATTTCCGCGAAGTCCCGGAACGTTCAGTGCTTTTTCGAACATCCGCAGGGGAAGAGCGGCACGGATATTGTCGCCGCTGACCGTAACGGACCGGCCGATGTTGACGAAAATATCTCCCTCGATGAAACCGTCCGCGGGCGCACCGTCAATTTTGTAAACGAGGCTGCCAGTGTAGAGCCGTAATGGCTGGAATCTCCAGCGGAGGCTGCGCAAGAGCACGCCATTCGCATCCGCCGCATCCGCGCTACCGCGCCACACGGTGCCGGTAATGCCGCTCACCGGGAATTCAGCGGGCGCCAGCCAATGGTAAGCGACGCGCGCCGGAAACAGCACAACGAGGCCGACGGCCAGCGTAATTATAGCGGCTGTGAACAAGCCGCGCTTAGAGTGCATCAAGGAGCGCGCTCCAACGTCAGCGTGGCATTGACGCGCCCGGGGCCGGAGCGATTACCGGCGGAAAGACTGCCGGCCTGGACCGTCATATTGTACTGCTCCGACAGATCGCCAAGCCAGATAACGAGTTCGTCGAAAGCCACATTTTCAAACTCGACGCGAATGCCGTTACTCGAAGTTGGCTGGCTGCGCTTGCGGTATTGTTCAAGCCCCCGGCTGCGCAAGGTCTGATCCACAATAATAATGGGCGAGCTTTGACTCGCATTGCCGGGCGATGACCCGCGGCTCGCCTGCGCGAGGGCACCTCTTAACGGTCGCAGCTCGGCAAGCGAGCGTTGCCAGTCACTGACATTTGCGCTTGCCTCGGCGTGCTTCTGGTCGAGCGGTGCCCAGACGAAACCGTACAGCAACGCCACCGCGACAATCAGGGCGCCGGCACTGACGAAAAGCCGCTCGCGATCTTCCAGGCCATAGAACCAGTCCTTCATGAGCCCACCTCACGTATCTGCAAGCGGCTGCTGATCTGGTCATCCACCTGATCGGTTGACTGTATGGAAGCCTGGAACTGGCCGGACTCACGCACGACTTTCTGGATGTTGTCGAGCGTCGCGACGTCGGGGGAGGTTATTCTCACATCAATGACACCGGCCCGGTAGCTGATAGTCTCGATTCGCGCGCTCGAGTTTTGCGACATCGCCTTGCTGAGCTGTTGCAACGACGGCAAGAACACCTGCGGGCCTGTTGCGGCTCCCATCCCCTGGCGAATAGAACGCACCGCGCTGACAGGATCAAGAATTTCCCGTGCATCCCCCGGCCGAAACTGCTGAAACTCGGCGGCGAACTGCTCGCGCAAGCTCGCCTCTTCACTGCTGAGACGATAATAATCGATACCCTTGCCGATGAACCCGACCAGCAGCAAGCCAAACAGCAGCAGCGCTGCGCGCCGCCAGGGTTTTACATAGGCCCCATAATCGGTACGCGCACCGTAACGCCCCTGCAACAAGTCGACGCCGCTGCCACTGGCGACGGTAACTGCGAGTCGCGGCAAGACGCCGTCCGGCAACACGTTAACGTCGACGCTATTGAGTTCGTGCCGCAGCGCAATCCACTCGTGCGACAGGCGTTCCTCGTCCTGCGGACTGCAAAAAACCAGCAGGTGTCCGGTCGTCTCGCCATCTGCGGCGCTCGCCGCGTCGTGGGCGCGGTCGGTCAAAGCGCCCGCAGCGACCAGCGCATCGCTGGGCTGCATGTCTTCCAGAACGAATTCAACATCGTCGCCATCGTTGAACATCACGCAGTCTTCGGCGACGAGTACGCTCATCGTGCCCGGGATACGCGCCAGACCGTAGTTCTCCGGAACCATGCGAACGGGCTCGATACCGGCGGTGCCGAGACGTTCCAGCCACCGATCGATTTCCGCGCGTGCGACGACCGCGACTGGCCGTACGCCGCTGTCGCGTTTGGCACCGGCCGCAAAATGCAAGGTCTCAACGTCATCCGCAAGGCTTTCTTCCAGCGCGAACGGTAACGCCGCGTTCAGCCGTGCACCACGGACCGGAATATCGACCGTCGTTGTCAGAACGTCGGTTGCCGGGACCAAAACGATAACGGGGCGTGCTGCTGCTTGTGCAGCGGCATCCTCGAGCGAGCCGGAACCGGGCTCACCGCGGCGGGTGCCGTTGTCGTCAACGGCAATCCACTCCACACGCTGCTCGGGCAAGCGCCGGAGTCGGACGACGAGATACTCTGCCATGCTAAATGGTCCCCAGGCTGCGAAGTATAGCTGTTACATCAGAACCGCCGGCGTCCCGATGCAGCACAGTAAACAGGCTAATGCGCACCGTATCAATCTGCACGACCGCCTTCAATTGAAAATAGCTTGTGGACTCGGATATCCACTGCTGCAGGCCCGGATCGACGAGCGGCGCGAAAACCCCGGCAAAGTCGACGAACCCCTGTTCCTCGCGCAGTGCAACCAGGCCCTCGGCATCGCCCACCGTGATATTCGGCCCGAGCGATTGCAGGACTGCCAGTGTCGCCGTGTTGACGTTCACCGGCGTTCTTTCCGGCAACGCCGTAACGTGCGGCAACAATGTCTGAAAACTGTCGCGGTCCATGCCGTCGAGCGCCGCCAGCTCCGTGACCGTCGTAATGCGCTGGTTCGCGGCGCGGTAGGAAGGCGTCAGGCCCGTGTAAAGCGGATCTTCAGCACCGAATGGAATGGTCTCGATCTGGTCCTCGTCCAGCCAGTCAACCGTAACCCCGGCAAGCCGCGTATCGAGACCCAGCGCGGTCAGCAAACGCTCGAACTGCTCAAATGACGGCTGGTCGACCTTGCCGTTCTCATCGATCAGGTTATTGATATTGAAGCGGCCCTGCAGATCCTCGATTTTGCCGTAGATCTGACCCTGCACTGCCTCCGAGTCAATGGGCAGAGGAGGGATGTCGGACGCCCAGATTTCGCCCAGGTGGTCGCTTTCACTGTTGGCAGCGTCATCCTTGAGAATGCTCTGCACCCAGCCCTCGGAACCCACGGCAACCTGGATCGCCTGATCGCGGTAGAGCATGACCATCGTGCGGCGCACGTCCAGCGCGTTGTCCCATGACATGCCTGCCGCTACCGAACCGACCAGCGCGGTAATCAGTAGTGCGGTGATCAGCGCCACGCCGCGATAGCGAATGATCACGGTGACACCTCGACAACCCGGCTGAGCTCGCCTTCATCCTCGAGCGTCAACAGTATTTCAACGGCGCGCGGCAGGTTCGACGTCGTTGCACCGGTCTGAGACGCTAACGGCGGCCACTGGTCAGACCAGTCACCGTTGGACTGCAGGAATCGAAATGTCAGGCTGGAGACCTCGTCCAGCATGACCGTTCTGACCGGTACGTTGTTGACGGTGCGATCAAGTACGTTCCAATGAAAACGGAGTAGCTCGCCCTCCTCGATACGGTAGGCCGTGCGTTGCAGGGTGCTGCGTGGCAAGTTTGCCGAGTTCGGCCAGCCGCCGTGCGTCAGCTGCAGCGCAAACTCAGAGGCGAAGCTCGATTGCAGCGCCTCGATCGGCACGTCGCCGAGGTCCGCTCGTATCGACCGCGGTACCGTTTGCAACAACTCGTTGCTGAGGTAACTCATGGTCTTCTGTACCGACTGCAGCCTGTTCATGCGCATCGTCAACAGATCCGCATTGCTGAGCGTCTGCCCCAGCGACATGTACGCGAGCAGCGACATCACACCGAAGACCGCAAGCGCAACCAGCACCTCGATCAGCGTAAATGCACGTTGCCGCACAACGTTCAATTGGTTGCACCGCTGGACCGCTGGCCGCGATTCCAGATCTGGTTGGCACGCCCGACAGCGCCCGGCTCGCCAACAAAACCGGTTACGGTTCGAATGACGTACTCACTGCCGGCGTGCGAGACCGACACGTCGATGCGGTAAAAATCCTCCACGCCGGTCTCGGCGACGACCGCACGCCATTCCCAGTCACTGTTGGCATACGTTACTTCGCCGCTCGAGGTACTCGCCTCCGGTGCCGCATTGGCCAGACGCAGTTCCGTGATCTTGTTCTGCGCAATCCAGCTTGCATAAGTGCGCTCACGCATCGAGTTTGCCGCATCGATCATTTGATTCATGCTCGCTGCAATGGCGGTCAGTGAGAATGCGACAATTGCCAGGGCCACCATCACTTCAACCAGCGTGAATCCCTTGCTGAACGTGAGCTGCTTCATAGCTTACTCATCCGCAGCCACCATTTCGATCTCGCCCAGGATATCGCCGCGCATCACGAGTTCCTGGTCATTGTTGTCGCGACGCAAACGAATTTCGTACGCCGTCATTTCGCCGCTGGAAAATACGAGTAGATGCGGCATGTAGTCGTCGACTTCCATGGAAATCGCGCCTTCTTTCTTCGTTTCGAAAACTTTCGGATCTGCCTCGAGCAAGATGCGCTTGTCTTCAACGTACAGTTCGAGCTCCATGCCGTCCGGCAACTGTCGCAGGCGATACAGGTCATCACCGAGGATTTCACTCCACTGCGAGGTGAGAGGATCGAATTCGACGAAACGATAGCCCGTACGCAAGACCTCAAGACCGAACTCACGCCCCTGCATGACCGCCTCATCCTGCGCAACCTCGAGGAGTGTCGCCAGCCGTTTGCGTTCGGTATCCAGCTCTCGATCGTCGCCGATCAGGTTCAGCGACAGCAAAGCGATCGATGAAATCGTGGCGATGATGATCACGACCACGAGAATCTCGATCAGCGTAAAGCCGCGCTGCTGGCAGTACTTTGGCATGAGTGTTTTGGCTTGGCGGAAAGCTGCTGCTATTCCGGATCCCAGTTACCGATATCGGCGTCCAGACCTTCACCGCCCGGGCGACCGTCGCGCCCCAGGGTGTAGATATCGATTTCACTGTTGTTGCCGGGATTCAGATACTGATAAGCGTTGCCCCACGGATCCTTCGGCACACGGTCCAGGTAGCCGCCGGGCTTCCAGTTGCGAATGTTCGGATCGGTCGGCTTCGTCACCAGTGCCGTGATGCCCTGTTCAGTCGTCGGGTACGAGAAATTATCGAGGCGATAGAACTTCATGGCATTCTCGATATTGGCGATTTCGGCCTTCGCTTTTGTGAGCTGGGCATCGTCAACGCGCCCGATAACATTCGGTGCAACGATGGCGGCCAGAATGCCAATGATGATCACGACCACCATGATCTCGATTAACGTAAAACCCTGTTCACGTGACAGGCGTTGCGGTGCTCTCATTTTGGGACTCACGGACTTTGCTCCAGGGTGGCGTCACGTAACCTGCGAAACCACTGAATTGACTATCAAATTGATTAAACGTCAGTATACCAAACATGGGGTTGATCAATCGTAAGCAAGATGCGGGGAAAGGGGGTTCACTGGCAGCCTGGCAGCTACCCATCGGGCTGCTGCTGGTCGCCGCGGCGTTGCTGCTGGGCAGTGATGCGGCGCGTGAGTGGCTGGCCTATGAACGCGATGCGATCCGTGCTGGTGAGGTCTGGCGTCTCGTCACCGGGCACCTGGTGCACCTGGGCTGGCCACATTTTGCGCTCAATGCAGCCGGACTGGTGCTCGTCTGGACGCTCATTGGCAGCGCGTACAAGCCTGCCGGCTGGATCGCTATTTTCTTTACCAGCATCGCCGCCATTGACCTGGGGCTCTGGATATTTAATCCCGCCCTGCAATGGTACGTCGGCCTTTCCGGCGCACTGCACGGGGTCCTGGCCGCCGGTCTGGTGATGAGTTTCCGGCAACCCCGCATCGAGATGACGGTTTTGGCGATACTGTTGCTCTGCAAGCTCGCCTGGGAGCAGTTCAGCGGTCCATTGCCGGGCTCAGAGGGCAGCAGCGGGGGACCCGTGATCGTGGATGCGCACCTGTACGGGGCCATTGGCGGCATATTTGCCGGCCTGTGGTGCTGGCAGATTAGAGTCCGGCGGTTTCGACGGCTATAATGCGCGGCCGTTAATCAACACATCTCGGAACGGCAAGGACGGTGTTATGAGCGAGCTTTTTTCAGCAAATGCCCTCGATGGGGAAATCGCACTGGTGACCGGCGCTTCTCGAGGCATCGGCGCAGCCATTGCGAATGCTTTACTGGCAGCCGGCGCGACCGTGGTCGGCACCGCGACCACTCAGGCGGGCGCTGAGGGTATTTCCGTTGCGCTCGGCGGGCAAGGGCGCGGCCTGGTTCTGGATGTGTCTGACGATGAGTCTATTCAGGCGGCCATCAAGGACATGCAGTCACAGGAAGGCAGTCCAACCATCCTTGTCAACAATGCCGGGGTTACGCGCGACAATCTGTTGATGCGCATGAAGGATGCTGAATGGAGCGACGTCATTGCCACCAACCTCACCGGCACTTATCGGCTCTGCAAGGCGTGCCTGCGTGGCATGATGAAAGCCCGTAAAGGCCGCATCGTCAACATCGCGTCGGTCATTGCCGTCATGGGAAACGCCGGGCAGGCGAACTACGCCGCGAGCAAGGCAGGCATGATCGGTTTTACGAAGTCGTTGGCGCGTGAGATCGGCTCGAGGGGCATTACGGTCAACGTTGTCGCGCCCGGTTTTATCGATACCGATATGACCAAAGTGCTGTCCGACGAGCAGCGTGCGGGCATGCTGGCGCAGGTTCCCCTGGGACAACTCGGTGCCGCGAGCGATATCGCGAATGCCGTCGTATTTCTGGCATCGGCAGGCGGTGCCTACATCACCGGCGAGACGCTGCACGTCAACGGCGGCATGCTGATGGATTGACGGTTTCTGCCGTCTTTCCCGCGCGCCGCAAAATCACCGGGATTTATCGACGCGGGTGTGTGGATTGCCATAGTGGTTTCACATACAATAGCCTGCCATAACGGGTAAGCGCCTTTCAAAATCAGTCACTTAGAGTGTTTTGGGGCAGGGTATCGCGCTGAACTCCACGTTTGTCGTGGCGCGCCGGTACCACTTTTTTGAGTCTTTCAGGAGTAATAAAGACTATGAGCAGTATTGAAGAACAGGTTAAGAGCATCGTTGCGGAGCAACTCGGCGTCAAAGAAGACGAGGTAACGAACGATGCATCTTTCGTTGACGATCTGGGTGCAGACTCACTGGACACAGTCGAGTTGGTCATGGCTCTCGAAGAGGAATTTGAAACTGAAATTCCGGACGAGGATGCCGAAAAGATCACCACAGTCCAGCAAGCGATCGACTTTGTTACCGCGCGTCAGAGCGCAGCGTAACCACCAGTGCGCGGCGCCTGCCGCCGCGCTCTTCTTTTCCGGATTCCGATTGGCAGTCCTGCCTGAGATAAGCGGATATTCCCTTGAGTAAACGGCGCGTCGTAATTACCGGTATGGGCATAGTGTCGCCGGTGGGCAGCCGGCTCGATGTTGCCTGGAGGAACGTCTGTGAGGGCAATTCCGGGATATCGTTAATTGACGATTTCGACACCAGCGCCTTTCCGACGCGTATTGCCGGCATCGTCAAGGACTTCGATGCCGACGACTACATGGCACCGAAGGACCAGCGCAAGAATGATCCTTTCGTGCATTATGGTGTCGCCGCCACCGTGGATGCCATTCGCGATTCGGGCCTCGAGATTGATGCAGACAACGGGCACCTGGTGGGTGTGGCAATGGGCTCCGGCATCGGCGGCATCAAGTACATCGAAGACAACCACAACAAGCTGCTGGCGGGAGGACCCCGCAAGGTCTCGCCGTTCTTTATTCCGGGCAGCATCATCAACATGATTTCGGGGCAGGTCAGTATTCTGCAGCACATTACGGGCCCCAACCTTTCCATCGTCACGGCGTGCGCCACGTCGACCCACTGCATTGGTCTAGCTGCGCGCAGTATCGAGCACGGGGATGCCGAAGTAATGCTCGCCGGTGGCGGCGAATTCGCGACGACACCGCTGGCGATGGCCGGCTTTTGTTCAGCGCGAGCGATGAGCACGCGCAATGACGACCCGACACGTGCGAGCCGGCCCTTCGATGTTGACCGGGATGGGTTCGTGCTGAGTAACGGCGCCGGTTGCGTCGTTCTCGAGGAACTTGAGCACGCGAAAGCGCGCGGCGCACGGATATATGCCGAGCTGATCGGCTTCGGTATGAGCGGGGACGCCTACCATATAACGTTACCGCCCGAGGACGGCGAGGGCGCCCGGAAGTGTATGGTTGCTGCCATGCGTGACGCGGGCATCGATCCATCCGACGTTGACTATCTGAACGCCCACGGCACGTCGACACCGGCCGGGGATATCGGCGAAACCGTCGGCATAAAGCGTGCTTTCGGCGATGCGGCGCGGACACTGGCCGTCAGTTCAACGAAATCCACGACGGGCCATCTGCTTGGCGCCGCTGGCGTCGCTGAAGCGATATTTTGTGCTTTGGCGATTCGCGACGGCGTCATACCGCCGACGACGAATCTCGACAACCAGGATCCGGAGTGCGATCTCGACTATGTACCGAACACGGCTCGAGAGACAAAGGTACGAACCGCGCTGTCGAATTCATTTGGGTTCGGCGGCACCAACGGAAGCCTGGTTCTGCGCGCACTTGATTGAACCCTGTCGCGAGATCGTGGATCCGCGTGACTTGCGGCGGCTCCATTGTGAGTGGCCGGAACGCTACCCGTTCCTCCTGCAAAGCACCGCGCGCGACGGCAAACTCGGCCGGTTCGACATACTGTTCGCGTTCCCCGCGAAGTCACTGGCGCTCACCGCCGATGGACAACTCAAGGGCTCGGCGGCAGACGGCGCCGCCACCTTTCTCGACGCATTGGATCGCTGGTGGCTTACCGAACGCCAGCCCGGCAGCGATAACGAACTGCCGTTTCGTGGCGGTTGGTTTCTTTACCTTGGCTATGAACTGGCCGCCGAAATCGAAGCAGGCCTCTCCCTTAAGAGCGACGCTTTACTGCCGGCTGCGTTCGCGGTTCGCTGTTCCATGGCGCTCGTTTTCGACCATCAGCGCGCTACCTGTTTCCTGGTTACGGAACAGGAACCCTGCGCGCAGGCTGCGGCCATCATCAGGGACGTGCGAGCGATACAGGAAACCGACACGGTCATCACGACGACGACGACGATTCGATCCATCCAGGAAGATCCGCCCGACCGGTTCATCAGCGCGGTGGAGTGCGCCAAAGAACACATTGCTGCCGGCGATGTCTACCAGGCTAACCTGTCACGGAACTGGTCGGTCGAACTGGGTAGTGATACTGCCGCCAGTGATATATACGCTGCGCTATGCGAGGTGAATCCCGCGCC
>JBATID010000207.1:0-3646 GCA_049667545.1 Woeseiaceae bacterium | reverse complement strand
GCTCGTCACCCTGCCTGTCCCGGGGGCGTATGCCCAGGATCCTGATGCCGCCGCGGCCGACGCCCATCTGGCGCAGGCCGACATCGCAATGCAGGCCCGGGACTACCGGAAAGCCGCAGCTGAGTACCGCAAGGCGGCAGAAGCCAGCTCCAGTATCGAGACTGCCGGCACTGCGACCCGCCTCGCATTCGCCTACCGCTTCAACGACGAGTCGCTCCGCACGGCCAGGCGTTGGGTCAAGCTGGATCCTGACAGCGATGAGGCCCAGCTGTACCTCGCACAGACCTACTTCCGATTGGGCGATATTGCTAATGCACGTCGGCAATACGCGAGTATTGTCGAATCGAGCAACGAAGCGCCCGGTCACCGGCTGCTGGCACTCGTGCGCTATTTGTCAGAGGAGGGTGCGCCGGAGAATGCCGACAAACTCATGCGTGCGCTGGCCAAGCCGTACCAGGAGTCGGCCTGGGCGCACTACGCGGTGGCGGCGCTGGCACTGGAAGCTGGCGACACCCAGCACGCCATGCAACGGGCGCAGCGCTCCATTGAACTGGCCCCGGAGAGTGTCCGGCCGAAGTTGTTGTATGCGCGTGCCCTGATGATCGACGGCGAGCCTGAACAAGCGATCGATTACACGGCACGGATCATCGGGGACGACCCGGATCCGGATGCGGATGCGCGCATGGAACTGGCAATCATGTACATGATGAATGGCCGTGACGATGATGCGCTGAGCCAGGTCAACCAGGTGCTGCTTGAAGAGTCCGGGCGCACTGATGCCTTGCGACTGATGGCAATCATCAATTTTCGCCAGGGCCATCTGGATGTTGCCAGTGACGACTTCCAGGACCTGCTGGCCACCGGGCAATATCGCATGGACGCACTTTATTACCTCGCACGCATCGCCGATTTCCGCGAGGATTACGCGCGTGCCGTCGCTCTCTACAGCGAGGTTGTCTACGGCGATAACGCCATCAACTCGCAGCGCCGTGCAAGCGCATTGCTGGCGTTCGAGCTGGACGATACTGACGCCGCCATCGAAACGCTGGACAAATTTGGCGAATCGTCGCCGACGCATGCAATCGATGCGCTGCTCGCCAGGGCACAGTTGCTGGCATCGCTCGATCGTTATGAAGAATCGCTCGAAGTCTACGATCAGGTCGTCGACTATCGACCGGACGATGAGGGCATCGCGTTGAGTCGTGCCGAGTTGTTGTTGCGCATGGATCGCCTCGACGCCGCGCTGGACGCCTACGGGACTGCCGCAAGACGCTGGCCGAAGAGCGCGCTGACATTGAATGCGTATGGCTACACGCTGGCCGACCGAACTGACCGTTATCGAGAAGCCGAAAAACTGATTCGCAAAGCCATCAAGTACGATCCGGACAGCCCGGCCATTATCGACAGCCTTGGCTGGGTGCTATTCAAGCTGGGCCGCCTCGACGAATCGCTGGTTAACCTGCAGCGCGCCTATGACGCTTTCGATGACCACGAAGTTGCGGCACACCTGGTTGAGGTGCTGGTCGCGCTCGGGCGCCAGGAGGAAGCAATAGCGCTCCTGATCGAGGCCGAGGAAAAGCAACCCGACAGCACACTACTTGCCGATGTTCGCGCGCGCCTGTTCCCCGAAACTCCCTGACCGCGGCACGGGTCGCGGCGTCATGGTGCTGGCGACGCTGCTGCTGGTCTCCGGCTGTGCGACGACCCGCACCGGTGTGCCCCTGCCGAACCTGGACTCGTGGGAGTCGCGCTCGGCGGTGCTCGGGCAGCAAGACCGCTGGGAGTTCCACGGGCGCATCGCCGTCAAAGCCGGCGACGAGGGTTTCAATGGGAAAATCGGCTGGTCGCAGCAGACAAGTGCATTCAGCACCACCGTTGCCGGGCCGCTTGGCGTCGGTGCCGTGCGCATCGAAGGTGACGAACGCGGCATCGTGCTGACGGACAACGATGGTCTGCAAACGGTCATGGAGGATGCGGAAAGCGAGCTTATGTGGCGCTATGGCTGGAGTATTCCCGTTACCAGCTTGCGCTACTGGGCGCTCGGCATCCCCGATCCTGCGCGGCCGGCCAATACCGAGATAGATGCCGAGGGCCGGCTGCGCTCGCTCGAACAAGGTGGCTGGCGTGTAGAAATCTCTCGCTATCGGGAAGCCGCCGGGCAGTCGATGCCGCGCATTCTGACCGCCACCAACCCCGAAACACGCGTACGCATGGTCATCGATAGCTGGTTATTTCTCGATCGTTGACAGCACTGGACCCTCACCGCACAATTGCGCCGCAACAGCCGGTTCAGCTCAACTGGGGCGTAGCCAAGTGGTAAGGCATCGGGTTTTGATCCCGTGTACCGCAGGTTCGAATCCTGCCGCCCCAGCCATTTCGCGTGAATAAGGGGATAACGTGGACGTTGGAACAATGGCGGTTTTCTCGGGGAACGCCCACCCGCAGCTCGCTCAGGCCATTACCAGATACCTGACAATTCCCTTAGCCAAAGCCCATGTTGGCCGTTTTTCAGACGGTGAAATCAACGTCGAGATTCTCGAGAATATCCGCGGCCGGGAAACGTTCATCGTGCAGCCCACCTGCCCGCCATCCGCAGAGAACCTGATGGAACTGCTGGTGATGGTCGATGCCGCACGGCGTGCATCGGCAGCACGCATCACGGCCGTCATCCCGTATTTTGGCTTTGCCCGGCAGGATCGCAGGCCACGCGCCTCTCGTGTGCCCATTACCGCCAAGCTCGTCGCGCAGCTGATCGAAGCGGCGGGTGTTGATCGCGTACTAACGGTCGACCTGCACGCCGACCAGATCATGGGATTCTTCGATATAGCGGTGGACAATGTCTACGCATCGCCCATCCTCCTCGGCGACGCCTGGAAGCAGAAATATGCCGACATGGTCGTTGTCTCTCCGGATGTTGGCGGCGTTGTCAGGGCTCGTGCACTGGCGAAACGCCTTGGCGATGCTGACCTGGTCATTATCGACAAGCGGCGTGCGCTGGCGAATCAGTCACAGGTCATGAACATCATAGGTGAAGTCGAGGGTAAGAACTGCGTCATGATTGATGACATGGTGGATACCGCGGGTACGCTTTGTCATGCGGCCGGCGCCCTCAAAGAACACGGTGCCGTATCGGTCGATGCCTACATTACACATGCGGTGTTGTCCGGGCCGGCCGTGTCGCGCATCACCGAGTCGGCGTTGGATAATATGGTGGTAACGGACACCATTCCGCTCAACGCAGAGGCACGGGCGTGCAAAAAGATCCGGCAATTATCGACCGCCGAGCTGCTGGCAGAGACCATGCGCCGTATCGGCACGGAAGAATCCGTCTCATCCCTGTACGTGGACTGATCGCCGTACCCGCAGACTAGCCGTAAAAACGGTGGTTCAGGGGGCCGACTTGCGGTACGATGCGCCCCCTTGCGCGGATTGGTCGCGATTCGCGTGTATTCAACTGCTTAGATAATCTAAGTTAAATCAATCGGTTATGGAGAATTGTCATGAGTGACGACTTCGATCTGATTGCGGAACTCAGAGAAGACCAGGGGAAAGGTGCGAGCCGCCGCCTGCGTCGCGAGAAGAAAGTACCCGCAATCATCTACGGTGCCGGGCGTCCGCCCCGGCCATTGGCGTTTGACCACAATAA
>JBATID010000206.1:0-5573 GCA_049667545.1 Woeseiaceae bacterium | reverse complement strand
AAATGATGCCGTGACAGATAAAATCGTAATTGCCGGCGCAGGTCATGCGGCCGGGCAGGTCATTACGACCTTGCGGCAGCTGAAATTCGCAGGCCAGATTGTGCTCGTCGGCGACGAGCCCTGGCTTCCTTATCAGCGGCCGCCTCTGTCCAAGAAGTTTCTTGCCGGCGACATGGCGGCGGAGCGTCTCTTTGTCAAGCCACCGAGCTTCTATGACGACCCGTCGATCGAGCTGCGACTCAACTCGACGATTACAGCGATCGATCGCAAAACCAGACAGCTGCAGTTAAAAGACGCCGAACCGGTTACGTTCGACAAACTTGTCCTTGCATTGGGTTCGCGCGCTATAAAGCTCCCCGTTGTGGGCGCGGACCTCAAGGGTGTGCACTACCTGCGCAGCATAGCGGACGTCGAGAACATACGCGCCGACCTGGAAACGCGACGGCGCCTCGTTGTGGTCGGCGCGGGTTACATCGGCCTCGAAGTAGCGGCCGTTGCGCGTCAGCGCGGCCTGGACGTCACGGTCGTGGAAATGGCCGAGCGTGTCATGAGCCGTGTCGTGTCACCCGAGATTTCGGATTTTTACCAGATCGAACACGCCAACCAGGGTGTAACGCTCAGACTCGACACCGAGGTCACCGAATTCCAGGGCAAGAAACGCGTGAAGGGCGTCGTGACCAGCTCCGGAGAAACATTAGCGACGCATTTTGTTGTGATAGGCATCGGCATCACGCCGAATACCGAGCTGGCTACCGACGCCGGGCTCGAGGTGGACGATGGCATTGTTGTTGATGACCACGGGCGCACCAGTGATCCGGACATTTTCGCGATTGGTGACTGTACGCGCCATCCGAACGCCATCTATGGCCGCAGCCTGCGGCTCGAGTCGGTGCACAATGCACTGGAGCAGGCGAAGACAGTGGCACACAACCTCTGTGGCGACGCGATGACTTATTCTGAAGTCCCATGGTTCTGGTCGGATCAATATGACCTGAAGCTGCAGATAGCCGGCCTGTCAGAAGGCTATGACGAGGTGGTCATTCGCGGCAATCCGGCGGAGAAATCCTTTGCCTGCCTGTACCTCAAGGACCGCCGCCTGATCGCGGTCGATGCCGTTAATGCGCCAAAGGAATTCGTACAATCGAAACCGTTAATCGCCAGTCACGCGATCATCGACACCGAAAAGCTGGCCGATTCGACCGCGGAGCTTAAACAACTGGTAATGCGCGACTGATCGCGGACAGCGGCTAGTCAGTCGCTGCAACGTCATCCGGCTGCAATTTGATCAGCAACCGGCCCTCCGCGGAAACCGGGCCCTTGTCCGTTGAGTAGGCCTGCACGCTGAGTGACTCGACGGCTGCCATACTTTGGCCCAGCAGCGATCCGCCGACGCCGGTCACCCTGGCGACTCCGAGAGCACCGGGACCGGCGCTCAAATCACCAGTCCATTTGCCCTTCCAGCTATTCGCGGAGTTGCGGTAGGCGGGAACCAGGACGTTCTGGACAAACGGCCAGTAATTCTCCGCCTGTTCGACGAAGAAGCTGCCGCGACCGGGCAAATGAACATACCACGCACTATCGACGAGAGCCTCACCACGCAACAGGTTTGTGCGTTCCGAGCGAGATGAAAATTTCACGCCTATCCCGACCGTTTGACCGCGCGCGTCACGCATTTCCGCGACCATCAATTCAGTCAGTTCGAGCGTGCCATCCCGCAGTAACCTGATGCCCTTGGGATGGGGCTGCAGCCGCGCTTCACCACTGTTGGTAAACGCGATAGATTTAGCGGGCACCGCCGTGTAGTTCAGCGACATCACTGCTGTGTCGCCAACCGATAACGGCGACGAAGCACGATCGGCAATAAACGGATTGTAAAGCAGACCGATGATGAACAGCGCGACGCCGCACAGTAAACCCAGAAGCAATGAAATTGCATATTTCATCATTGCGGGTCCACCTGGCTAACGTAGTTAGTGAGCATCTCAATGCGCCCACCGGCAACACCCTCATCAGCCGAGTTATCCGGCACCCAACGCACCGCCACCGAACCGCGGCGTTTCGCAAACTCGCGCGATCCCGCGCGCAGGTCTCCCCGAAGCGCGCCGTTCGACGTTGCCTGGGTTTGTACGCCAATTAACTGCGAGCCACGTGCCGGGAAGTGGAGCAGCCAGTCTGTACTGGTGGAACCAACTTCGGAGATCTGCGACGCAACGCCGATAACGACGCCACGCTCATTGCGAATTTTGTAGAGCTCCACACCGATGGGCTGCAGAATATTCGCACCGGGCCACTCGAGCATGTCCGGCAACAGCGAGTCCTGGTCGGGCTGTCTTACCAGAATGCGATCAGCTGGAACGTTGATATAAAACGACTCGACGTTGCCGCCGTTCGTCGAAACGGAAACCAGCGAATGTTCACGCTTCAGGTCGACTACCGGAATTGCGTAGAGCGTGCCAGCCGCCGCCAGGACACCCAGGACAAGTCCAATGATAAAGGTCTTCAACAAACGCTTGCGCCTCGCCAATAACTGTCAAAGCAATACAGTAGGTCGGAAGTTTAGTTAAATAGCCCCTTGCCTCATAATGAAACCGGCATTTTTGTGACAGAGTGCACAACAATCCACTGCCACTGTGCGCTGTGCGGCAGAAATTGCCGCACGGCAAAAGCCGGCTGGAGTTTTTGCCGCGAACCCGACGCCGCTACAATGCGACGGTCTACGCGACTCAGAGTAGGAGCTGCAAGCCAGTGACGACGCCAATCTGCCTTTGGTCAGGACCGAGGAATGTGTCCACGGCGCTAATGTACAGTTTTTCACAACGCCGTGACATTCGTGTCGTCGACGAACCCCTTTATGGCCACTACCTGCGCTCGACAGGTGCAGCACACCCGGGTCGCGCGGAAATTCTCGCCAATATGAACTGCGATGGCAGCGCCGTCATGCGAGCGTTGCTGCGCGAACAGGCAGAGCAACCCTCGGTACGTCTGTTCTGCAAACATATGGCGCATCACCTGGTCGAAATCGACCTCGACTTTCTTAACCAGACCAGCAATGTCTTTCTTATTCGAGACCCGCGCGAGATGCTGCCGTCGTTAGTAATTCAGCTACCCGGGGTGCGCCTGGCCGACACCAGCCTGAAACAGCAATGGCAGCTTTTCAGCGCGCTTCGCGACACGGGGCAAACCCCGATGATTCTCGATTCGCGGGAGCTTCTGCTGGATCCGGAAGGCGTGCTCATGCAACTCTGTCGGCATCTGCGCCTTGATTTTGACCCCGCCATGTTGCGCTGGGAGCCTGGCCCGATCGCCGCAGACGGCATTTGGGCACCACACTGGTATGAGGCCGTGCACCGCAGCACCGGTTTCGCGCCGTATAGTAAGAAGGACCATTTTCCTGCTGAACTCGAGGCGCTCTATGAAGACTGCAAGCCCTGGTATGACAAATTGTTCGAGCACGCGCTCAAGTCACGTGCGAGTGGAGAGTAAACGGTGAACCTGCCCGATTCGCGCAACGCTGACATCCTTGTTTTCATCAACGGTCAGTTGCGGCCGCGTGCTGAGGCCTTCGTCTCTGTGTTCGATAGCAGCGTGCAGGGCGGCGACGCGGTCTGGGAGGGCCTGCGCGTTTATAACGGGCGTATTGCCGAGCTGGATAGCCATCTTGAGCGCCTGCAGAATTCGGCCAAGGCATTGGCTTTTGCAAATGTACCCGGCAATGACGAGGTCCGTGATGCAATCTTCACCACGCTCGAGGCCAACGCCATGCGCGATAGCACGCACATTCGGCTGACGCTGACGCGTGGCGAGAAAGTTACTTCGGGTATGAATCCGCGCTTCAACCAATCGGGCTGCACGCTCATCGTGCTGGCCGAATGGAAACCGCCTGTCTATTCAAACGATGGCATTCGCGTCATCACCGCGTCAACACGACGCAATACGCCCGCGTGCCTCGACTCCAAGATCCATCACAACAATCTGCTGAACAACATTCTTGCCGCGATCGAGGCCAATGTCGCGAACGTTGATAGCGCGGTTATGCTGGACGTCAATGGCTTCATTTCGGAAACCAACGACACCAACCTGTTCCTCGTGCGCCGCGGCACCGTGGTCACGCCGCACGCGGATAGCTGCCTGCCCGGCATTACGCGACGGGTAATACTGGATCTATGCTCAAGGCATGACATACCAGCGGCGGAACGAAACCTGTCGCTGACCGAGCTGTATACGGCCGACGAAGTGTTTACCAGCGGCACGATGGGCGAGCTGACGCCGGTCCTCGCGGCCGACGGGCGTACAATCGGGAACGGTAAGCGCGGCCCAATGACTTGCCGCCTGCAGGAACTCTATCGCGATTACGCCTACGAAAACGGCGAGCCGCTGCCATTTTAGTCAGCAGTTCGAAAAGTATCGCTGCAGGTACTCGCTGAGGCCAATATCGTCGGCGTCCTCGATAGCCTGCTGGCGACGCCAGGATTCGGCGACTTCTTTCTCGAAGGCGGCTACTCGCGAATCTGCCAGTGGTGCGATCGAGGCGAAATAGTCAGCATGACTACTTGCCAGGGCGAATGAGTACTCGAAAAAGCTGCTGCGCGTCTCCCGGAGCTCTGCCAGCATCCGGGCGGATGGCGTTAGCAGCGGATCCTCGACGGCCTGCAGCTGCTGTTGCACGGCCTGGCAATAACTACCCGACGCGTCGCCCTCATCGATAATTTCGGCGACCGACTGAACACCCTTTAGAATTTCGCTTGCCCATACCTTGATCGGCAAGGATTTGCCCTTGCGCAGCAGCCGGTAATCCGGGTCACGGCCCTGCTTCGCCGTGCCCGTATGGTTAACCCTGATCTCCTCGAGCTCCGCGTTGTCCAGCAACGGACTGTCTTCCAGCACGCAATAGACCAGGAACGCCTCGATAAATCGCATCGTGTTCTGGTTGATGCCGGAGGGATCCAGCGGGTTGATGTCGAGCGAGCGAATTTCCACGTATTCGATGCCATCACGACGCAAAGCCGCGGTTGGCTGTTCACCGGACTGCGCTACCCGTTTCGGGCGCACCGACGAATAGAACTCGTTCTCGATTTGCAAGAGGTTAGCGTTCAGCTGCCGGTACTGGCCGTTGCTGCGCACGCCAATCTTCTGGTAAGCCGGCTCCACCGTGCAGATCGCCTCGCTCAAATCGCGCACGTATTCGTCGAGGTGATTAAGCGAGATATTGATACGCGACTGGTTCTTGTTGCTGTACCCGATGTCACTCATGCGCAGTGAGGTGCCAAACGGTGCGTACAAGGTGTTTGTATCGAGTGACTCCAGTTTTGCCCCGGCGGCGCTTGAGAACGATTTGCACAACGCCGGCGACGCACCAAACAAATACAGCACCAACCAGCCCATACGACGAAAATTCCGTATGAGTCGCAGGTAATGTTCGGATTGGAAATCACGCGGCGACTGATCGTCCTTCTGCATTTCACGAAAGACATCCCAGAAACTGCCGGGTAAAGAATAATTAAAGTGGATGCCGGCAATGACCTGCATCTGTCGGCCATAGCGATAGCCAAGCCCGCGGCGGTAAATGGTCTTCA
>JBATID010000205.1:0-6219 GCA_049667545.1 Woeseiaceae bacterium | reverse complement strand
CCGCGGCGACGCGTTTCAGGCGACATATTGCGACCGGTTTTTCCTCGACACGACCGCGACGACAGACCGGTTCACAAGGTCGATCACACACTCTCCCGAGGATTCCCGGAAAAACGTTCGACTTGCGGTTTTCCATGTACGCGTCGCTGAACTGACCCTGCGCGATCATGCGAATGTAGGCCGGCACATCCGTGTGAGCAGGGCAGCCCCACTGACAGTCGACTACTTTGTGAAAGTAATCGGGATTTGCGGTATCAGTTGGCTTCATGCAAACGACAAACCGGTTGACTCCCTCGTGCCCGCGGACAGGTGCGCCCGAGGATTTGCGCTAGCATAACCGGATCGAGAGGAAAGTAAACAATTTCAACTAGCTGCGGCGCGCGCGGTTGAATTCGAGGCGCTGGCCAGCCGTGTTGCCCGTCAACTTGCCATTCTCATACACGACGGTGCCATTGACGATCGTCGTATCGATGGTTGCAGCAAACTCATGTCCCTCGAACGGCGACCACTGACATTTGCTGAGAAGATTATCCTGCTGCACCCGATACGGCCTGGTGGGGTCCACGATAACCAGGTCCGCGAACCAGCCCTCGCGCACATAACCGCGATCAATTACACCGAACAAATCGGCCGGCGCGTGGCACGCACGATCGACTAACAGCTCAACGCTGATCTGTCCGGTGGCGACCAGATCGTACAAAGTGAGCACCGCATGCTGCACCAACGGTAAGCCGGCTGGCGCGCGGAAATAGTCGGCAGCTTTCTCCGCGGCCGTATGCGGCGCGTGATCGGTCGCAATGATGTCGATCCGACCTTCGTTAAGTGCCTTGATCAAGGCCTCGCGATCCTGCGCGCTCTTGATCGCCGGGTTGCACTTGATCTTTGATCCGAGTTCGTCGTACCGCGACTCGTCGAACCACAAGTGATGCACACAGACTTCCGCGGTGATGCGTTTCTCGGCGCGGTGCGCACTGGAGAACTGCGGCATTTCAACTGCTGTTGTCAGATGCAAAACATGCAGCAGTGCGTCATGACGTGTCGCGAGCTCGATCGCCATTTTCGAGGACCGCAGGCAGGCGGCAGCAGAGCGTATGACCGGATGCTCGCTGAACGGCACGTTGTCCCCATATTCGTCGCGCGCCGCTGCCTCATTCTCCCAGATGGTGGGCGAGTACTCGCAGTGAGTGGCCACCATGACCGGTGCGTGCTCGAATATTTGCTCGAGTGCCGCCCGGTTGTCTACCAGCATGTCACCGGTCGAGGCGCCCATGAAAATCTTGATACCGCAGGCTTCGTTGATCTGCAGCGCTTTGACTTCTTCGATGTTGCCGTTAGTCGCACCGAGATAAAAGCCGTAATTGGCCGTGCAACGATTCTTCGCGAGCACGTATTTGTTCGCCAGCGCCTCGCGAGTGGTTGTTTGCGGACTGACGTTCGGCATATCCATGAAGCTCGTAATTCCACCGGCCGCTGCCGCTGCCGACTCCGTTGCGAGATCGCCCTTGTGGGTCATGCCGGGCTCACGAAAATGCACCTGGTCATCGATCATCCCGGGCATCAGCCACTTGCCGGCGGCGTCGACGATACGAGCGCGCTCGGGCGCAGGAATGTTGCTGTCGATTTGGGCAATGCGATCGCCATCGAGCAGCACATCGACATCCCGCACCTGCGCCTCATTGACGAGGCGCGCGTTCTTGATCAGCAGCTTGCTCAAGGAATTATCCTCAGTGGTCGGGTGCTCGGTCGGTCCGCGTGAGCCAGGCTGCATTATGAAAGGGTCCGGCCATTTTTGCCACGTTGAGCCGTCACTGCCTTTGCGGACTTGCGCCGGGTGTGCGATAACCGCGGTGTCGCCGCCGCATTGCCAATCGATGAACAATCCTGACTACCTTGATCTTATTCGCAACGCGAACGTGTATGACGTTGCGCTGAAGACCCCGCTGGAAGTGGCGGGCAACCTGTCAGTGCGCCTGGGCAACACGATATTGATGAAGCGTGAAGATCTGCAGCCGGTGTTTTCGTTCAAACTGCGGGGCGCTTATAACAAGATATCGCATCTTCAGGCTGCGGAGCTCGAGCGCGGGGTCATCTGCAGTTCCGCCGGCAACCACGCCCAGGGTGTTGCGCTCGCCGCCCAGCGCCGCCAGGTAACGGCCCACGTCGTGATGCCAGTCACGACACCGTCGATCAAGGTGGCTGCGGTCAAAGCGCTGGACGCGCAGGTCATTCTGCACGGCGACACTTACGATGACGCCTACGAGTACGCCTGCGCGCTGGCCGAATCCAAAGGTTACGAGTTCATTCATCCCTTCGATGATCCGTATGTGATTGCCGGCCAGGGAACCATAGGCGCCGAGATTCTGCAGCAGGCTGATGGCGATATTGACGCGATCTTCGTGCCCATCGGCGGAGGTGGCCTGATTGCCGGCATTGCCACCTATGTCAAACAGGTGCGCCCGGCGATTCGCATTATCGGGGTCGAACCGGCCGATTCCGATGCGATGCGGCAATCGCTCGACGCCGGGCACCCGGTAAGACTGGAGCACGTCGGGATATTCGCCGATGGCGTTGCAGTGCGCCGTGTTGGTGACGAGACCTTTCGCCTGTGCCAGCAGTACGTCGACGAAATAATCACCGTTGATACCGACCAGATCTGCGCCGCGATCCGCGATATCTTTGAAGAGACCCGCTCAATCGTCGAGCCAGCCGGCGGCCTGGCCGTGGCGGGCGCGAAGAGGTACATCGCGGAGCGCGGCGTCGCAGGACAAACCCTGGTCACTATCTCATGCGGCGCCAACGTCAACTTCGACCGCCTGCGCCACATCGCTGAGCGTGCAGCCGTTGGCGAGCAAACCGAGATGCTGCTCGCCGCCGAGATTCCGGAAAAGCCCGGCAGCTTTCGAGAGTTCTGCGAGACGATCGGGCGCCGTGGCATTACGGAGTTCAATTATCGCTACGCTGACGCGGAGAAAGCGCACATCTTCGCCGGCGTGCAGCTGACGGGTGGCCGGCGCGAGCGTGACAGCCTGCTCGCCCATCTGCGAGACGCCGGCTTCCCGGTTGCAGACCTGAGTGACAATGAAATGGCCAAGCTGCATGTCAGGCACATGGTCGGCGGACGGGCACCGTCGGTCGTCAATGAGCGCTTGTTTCGCTTCGAGTTCCCTGAGCGTCCCGGCGCGCTGCTCGATTTCCTGGACGCGATCGGCACTGAATGGAATATCAGCTTGTTCCATTACCGCAATCACGGCTCGGACTATGGCCGCGTACTCGCCGGAATCGATGTGCCGCCAGACGAAACCGCGGAACTTGAGTCCCACCTGGCCAAACTTGGTTATCCACACCGGGAAGAAAGCGATAATCCCGCCTATTCGATGTTCCTCTCCTGAACCAGGCCCGGTTTTTTACCTCTGAGCTGCAACCATCTCTGCGATGGCCTTTGCCACCGCCTTTTTTACCACATCTCACGCAGGCGAGCGCCAACATCAATGCGCCTGTCCGAGCACGCACCAACCCCGCCTAAAATGCCTTCCGGACGGCCGTGAAATTCTTTGCCCATCGTCGCCAGTAGCTGCTCAACCATAAAGCGGCTGCGCGCGCCGTATACATGTTTGTCGCCCTCTCGATGCTGCTGCGTGACATGAAACCGCAGCGGTGCCAGCAGCGACAGTGACTGCTTGGCGCGCGTCATCGCGACATACAGGAGACGCCGTTCCTCTTCGATCAACTCTGGCTTGCCGGTTGAAAACTCGGACGGGAAGTTGCCGTCAGTGACATTCAATATGAACACGGCCTCCCATTCCTGACCTTTCGCCGAATGCACGGTCGACAGAATAAGGTAGTCCTCATCCTGCAGCGGATCGCCCGCCTGGTCGCCGGCGGCACTGGGCGGATCAAGCGTCAGTTCCGTCAGAAATCGCTCCCGCGTTGGATAACGGCCAGCCACCTGCTCAAGCTGTTCAAGGTCAGCCTCGCGTGTTTCGAGGCCGTCATATAACCGCTCGAGGTGTGGCTGGTACCAATGGCGAACCGCCGTTACCTGCGCCTGCCAGCCCTGGTCGTCGAGTTCGGCGCAGGCCAGTAATTCCAGCAACCGGCAGAACGTCGGCCAGTCTGTCGCCGCCGCGGCCGGCGGCTGAAAGTCGCGAAGCGAGGTGAGCTTATGATGCGCGAGAATCACGTGTTCAAAACAGCGTGTGGCACGCGCCGGCCCCATGCCCGGCAGGAGCTTCAGAACACGGAACGCCGCCACTTCATTTTTCGGGTTTTCAGCCCACTTCAGAACCGCCAACAGGTCTTTCACGTGCGCAGCTTCGAGGAACTTCAGACCACCGTATTTCACATAGGGAATATTCCGTCTCACGAGTTCCAGCTCCAGGCGATCGCTGTGGTGTGAACCCCTGAACAGCACTGCCTGCGCTTTCAGGTCGATGCCCTCTTCACGATTCTTCAGGACCTCCTCCACTACAAATTCTGCTTCCGCATCACCGTCTTCGACGGTGACATACCGTGGTCGAGCCCCCTCGTGGTGGTCGGAGTAGAGGTTCTTGCGATACTGGCGTTCGCTGGCAGCAATGAGACAATTGGCGCTGTCGAGAATTGGCTGCGTCGAGCGGTAGTTCTGCTCCAGCGTAATAACCTTGGCCGACGGCATGAATTGATCCGGGAAGCTGAGAATATTCTCGACTTCCGCCGCACGAAAGGAATAAATGGACTGCGCATCATCGCCAACCACGGTCACGCCAACACCGTCCGGTTTTAGCGCCCGCAGGATATTGGCCTGCACCAGGTTGGTGTCCTGGTATTCGTCGACCAGCACGTGCTCAAAACAGGCGCCGATCTCCTCGGCGAATTCCGGCTCCGCGACCAGGTGACTCCAGTACAACAACAAATCATCGTAGTCGAGTGACTGGCTTTGCTGCTTGCGAATGACGTATTGCCGAAACAGCTCAGCGAGTTCATCCGTCCAGTCCGCACACCAGGGAAAGAACTTGTCCAGCGTATCGCCTAGAGGCTGCTGTGCATTGACACAACGCGAGTAAATCGCGAGGCACGTGCCTTTTTTTGGGAACCGCTTTGCGGTGCGCGTCAGTTTCAGTTCGTGACGCACGACATCCATGACATCGGCCGCGTCACCTCGATCGAGTACCGAGAATCCGGGATCCAGACCGAGATTGCGTGCATAGCGGCGCAGCAAGCGGTTGCCCACCGAGTGAAACGTGCCCGACCAGGGCAGTCCGCCCGGCGGCAGCGGCGGACCTTTGGCCCCCGGTGTTGAGGCACGGACGATCGACTCGACCCGGCGCGTCATTTCCTGGGCCGCGCGCCGTGTAAATGTCAGCAACAGTATGCGCTCAGGACGAACGCCAGCGATCACAAGGTGCGCGACGCGATGCGCCAGCGTCATGGTCTTGCCGGTCCCGGCGCCGGCAATGACCAGCAGCGGCCCGGCGCAAAATTTCCCGGGCTCGCCCGGCTCACCGTACTCGGCAGCCAGTCGCTGTGCCGCGTTCAGCCTTCCGAGGTACTCAAATTCCTGTTCAGCCAGCTGCACGGCAGACTCCCGTAAAAGTCTGTATTTTTATACAGTACTGGTTATATTTACAAGGGTTGCCGGCAGAAATCCTCGATGGCGGCCGCCAGCGCTGCCGGCGCCTCGAAATGCGGCATATGACCGGCATCATCGATTACTACCCGCGCCGCTTCCGGATACAGCTCATCAGCGTCGCCGCTATAGTCGCTGGCGAACGACCTTCGCGCACCCGAGATCAACAGCACCTCGGCCGTCGTGGCCCGCCAGCACGCCATCGCCTCGGCGCGGCGATACAGTATGGGGCTGGGGAGCCGGTGACGCGGGTCCGCGCGCAGCCGCACCTGGCCGTCCGGCTCGCGGGTTGCCCATTCCCGCGCGACAAAGTCGGCAGCGGCGGCCGACATGCCGGGGCTACGCTTGCGAATACGAAACGCCAGGGCATCAAAGTCAGCGTACCGGGCAAACCGGGTTTCACCGGCCTCTGCCAGCAGCCACTCCCGGTATCGCTGCGGCGCATCGGCCGGATCCGAGTCCTTTAGCCCGAACCCCTCGATATTGATCAGCGCCCGCACGCGCTCCGGCATCGTCCCCGCATACAGCGAAGCCACGTTGCCACCCATGCTGTGGCCAATCAGCCGCACCGGGTGCTCTGGCGAGTAGATATCGAGTAGCGCATGCAGGTCGGC